>JAYEPE010000314.1:0-9065 GCA_034723735.1 Campylobacterota bacterium
ATATCTAATTCTTTATATATCTTTGTAGTTTTTGTATGATAAAAAAGGCCTCCAATAGTTCGAATTTCAACATGAGCCTTTCCTCGTCTTTCTATACTCCAAACTCTACCTTTTCTATTTTTTAATTCCTTTGCTTCTTGCTCATTTAAAAAATTTAATATTTCCATGGGATTGATACTATATTGATTTCTTTCACCCCAATTATTTAATAATTTTGCTTCACTGCATAATAAAATAAATGCATAAAAATCCATTTCTATTTCTTCATCTAGCGATATATGAATATGAAAACCTGTATCTTCATTCGTTGAGCCATATTGGTCTATTATATACAATACATGATCTATATAGTAAGACAAGGTGTCATATGAACAAATAGGTATGGAAATTTCTACACCAGAACCACCTAATGAACTGTCATATTTTAAGCACAAACAATTATGGGAATCCTTTTCTTTTGGAATCTCTTTAAGGTTGATTAAAATATCAGAGCCTGAAATTATTTGAAGTTCTTCAACTATATTATCATAGTTTTCACCATTAATATAAAATTCAAATTCACAACCAAATCGAAAGTTGTCAGGATATGTTATTTGTGATTTAGGGGGAACTATTTCTTTTTTTTTAATTCGTTTTGACATAATATTTTAATTTATAAAGGATTTATAATATGCATCAAAGTCAATATTTAATCTTATATTATGATTTGTCCAAGATTTCATAGGTTTTTCATATAAAGGAACTTTAGGGCTAGATAAAATATAAGTTTTTGCTTTAATTTTTTTACTTCGTGTTGTTATCGAAACAATAGTTTGTTTAAAATAATTTGGTGCACCTTCAAAGTCATCTATTTTATCTAATAAATCCTTTCGTGTTATTTCGTATAATTCTCCATCAATTTTTTGACCAGTGATATTGTCTTTTATGATATATGGATAGTTTTGATTATCTTCTGTATACATTGCAAATTTACTTGTAGTTTGAGCTTTGCTAATATAATTAGCTTCAGAAAGCATAGTATGATTCTGAAAACCTTTTTTTAATGAGCCATATACAAATAAGTATATTCTAAATTTCTCTTCTTTAATAAATTGTCCTCGACCATTTATTGTTATTATCCCTTGCTTATGCAATCTATGCAAAGCTTTTCTAAAACTATCAATATTCGTAGTATTGTTCATACATAATCGTAAGTTTTCAAAAGAAATAGTTTGGTTATTTGGATATTTATAAAGTTGTTTTTTTATTTGATCAGAAATTGTCATAAAGCATTATACCATATACAAATTGATGTCACGATGAGATCCTATGTTTAAGATTGTAGATAACTATTTATTCCAACCTGAAAAACCCCGTCCTATGGGCGGGGTCAGAGTTCAAAGGTTCTGCCGTTTGAACTCTTGATAAACTATCTATTCAGGGTAACTTCAATTGTCTGCTTTTTAGCTTACTGTTTCGTAGATGCAAATATGTTATAATTGCCTCATTGTAAATTATAAGGTCTTCTTTTGTCCAATACCCCTCATATCCCTGTTTTGTATCGTGAAGTTGTTAATGCATTTAAAACTTGTGATGAGGGGATTATTATTGATTGTACTATGGGTTATGGGGGACATAGCTCACTTCTTCTTGATGCGTATCCTAAAATTAAACTTATTGGTATAGATCAAGATCAGACTGCTATCGATTTTTCTACACAAGAACTTTCTAAATATGCAGACCGTGTTAGTATTAAAAAAGGGCGATTTTCTGAGGTTTTAAAAGATATCCTAGATGAGTATGATGTTTCACAAATTTGTGGTATTTTAGCAGATATTGGAGTCTCTTCACTGCAGCTTGATCAGCGTGAACGGGGATTTTCATTTGAAAGCGATGTGCTTGATATGAGAATGGATCCTGATGCTACACTTAGTGCGGCGGATGTTATTAACAGCTATTGCCAAAAAGAACTTGAAGATATCTTGTATCAATATGGTGAGCTTCATAACAGTCGTAAGTTAGCGTCTGTTATTATGCAAAAGCGTCCTTTTACTTCTGCAAGAGAGCTTTCTGATGCAATAAAACCCTATATGCCTAAAGGAAAAAAGATTCATCCTGCAACCTTGTTAATGCAAGCTATTCGTATTGAAGTAAATGATGAATTAGGTGAACTTCAAAGACTTCTTGATGTAATAGAAGCTTCTAAAATGCTTACATGTAAGCTTGCAATTATCTCTTTTCACTCTTTAGAAGATCGTATTGTCAAACAGCGTTTTAGCACATGGAGTAAAAAGTGTATCTGTCCTGCTCAATATATGAGATGTGAATGTGGTAATAATAACGCTTTAGGAAAAATTGTTACTAAAAAACCATTGACAGCACAAGCAGATGAACTGAAAGCCAATGCTCGGAGTCGTAGTGCAAAATTACGTATTTTTAAACGAGAATCTGTATGAGTGAAAAACTTGATATTTTAGAAGAAGTTGAGGAAATTATCGCCCCAACTCAAAAGATGGGAATCACATATTTTATAGGTATTGTTATTTTAGTTATTTTTTTTCTTTCTGCGGTTTTCCCAAAAATTTATCTTCAAAATCAGATCTATTATAAAAGTCGTGAAATCTCAAAATTGAAACGTGAATATGATGCTCTCAAAGAGGAAAATCGCATTATAAAATCTAAGGTAGAGACGATTCGTTTTAAAAATCAGATATTAGATACGCTTTTTTGAAACGCTTTTTTTTAAAATGATGAAATTCTTGTAAATTTAATTTTTTTCTTACGTGTTATATGATAATTTATACTTACATTATATAAGGCTGAATTATGATCACAAAATTTCTTATTACCACCTCCTTTTCACTGCTTTCTTTATTACATGCTGACTACATTAGTATTTATCAGATGGATGAGGAGACACAAAAAATTATGTACCATGATTCTAGCCATTCTAAAATCATAAACTCATCTAAAGGTGATAAAAGTGCTATGTACTTTATTGATGATAAGATTTACAGTGTACAGTATGAAAATGGTAAAGCAAAGGTAATTGATTTAGATCAAATGCGTTCTATGATGGGTTCAATGGGCGCACAAGAACAGGTAAATCAAAAACAAGATGAATTCGATTTTAAAATTAAAAAAACAGGAAAAAAAGAGACTGTTGCTGGTATCAAAGGTGAAATTTGGATTATTGAAGGAAGTGATGATGGAGAGACTTTCAAAGATCAGATTGTTGTAACTAAGGATAAGCGTGTTGTAAAAGCGATGCACGCAATGACGCGCATGTTTTCAAAAATGAGTGGAGGCGCAACAGACGATAGCGGAAATATTTTTGAGTTAGAAAAAGGGTATGCAACAATAAAATCTGATGGCATGGTCTTGAGATCATTTAAAGAGAAACAGCTTCCTAAAAGTGACTATGAACTGCCTAAGGATGCGCAGATGCAAGAGATGCCAAATATTGCTGCACTTTTTGGTGGTGGAGGGGCACCTTCTAATGATGGTAAAAAGACAAAAGGCCTTTTGGATCCTTGTTACAATGAAGTGTGCTGTGGTAAAACAGCAGGAGCATCAAATGTTCTTGCACCGATGCTAAAGCCACGTTCAGGTGGATATGAACTTGTTGGAGAAGGTGTCTGTGATGCCTTAGGTATATCGTCTCTCTTTGGTGTGAAAAGTGTTGAGGGTGCTTTGTATAAAAAAGGTGATGATCCTATTCAGGTAACTCTTAACCTAGATGATACGAGCGGTGGCGCCGTTGCTACAACAAAGAAACAACTTGATTCTGGGACTTCACTTATCGTAAAAAGCATTCAAAATTATAAAAAAGGTGTTATGGGTACTGCAAGTTATGAATATGGAATGATGATGCCAATGAAACAGCAAACTCTTGATATTGTGATTGATTCAAAGACAGTTTTAAGCATTACACGTATTGCTACAAGTGGTGAAATAGATCTTATAAGTTGGACTAAACGAGCTATAGACTTAGATGCTTTTAAAAAGGATGTAGTAAAAAAAGATACATCTACTACAAAAAAATCACAAGACTCTAAAACAGAGGATGACACTGCTGTAGATACAGAAAATATAAATAAAACAGTTGACGATGCAGTGAACATGTTTAAAAGTCTTTTTTAAAAAAAACAGGAGGTTTTCATCGAAAATTATACTTTTAAAAATCTTTCAGATGACACTAAAGCAGAGATTAATGCTTTAGATGTTGTTGCACCATCGTTATACATGACGATTTTTAACAAACTTGCAAAGCTACATGCCCTTGACCTTGAAGAAGAAGAGTTACAAGCAAATAAAGCTCTTGATGATAAATTAGAAGAGATTCTTAGTATTGATGAGATAGCTACCAAGAAGGTGGATCAGCTTGATAAAAGTACAAAAAAAGCAGTTTCTGCAATAGTAGATAAAAATGAGAATCTTTTAAATGAGACTCTTAGTGAAACACAGGCCCTTCGCTTAGAGATAGAAGCATTAAAATGTAGTTTATATAAAGATGCTTTAACAAAAGTCTATAATCGAAAATGGCTTAATGTTGAAGTTCTTGATAAGGATGAAAAATTTATTCATAATGGTTTTATCTACTTAGCTGACATGAATTACTTTAAATATATTAATGACACCTATGGACATATTGCAGGGGATAAAGTACTTGTTTATGTCTCAAATCATCTTCAAAAACTAGATGCTGATATTGTCCGTTATGGTGGTGATGAATTTCTTGTAATTTTTAATGATAAGAGTGAAGCAGATGTTTCTAATAATATGAACCTTAATCGCGAGACTCTTTTGAAGAAACAGTTGAAATTCCATCAGCATAAATTTTCAACAAGTTACTCTTATGGTGGCCTTGCTTTTCATCATGGGGATACGTTTGCAGAGCTTATAGAGCAAGCAGATGTTCTTATGTACGAGGACAAAGAGAAAATTAAGCAAAGAGTAAAGCCTAAGTAAAATAATTTTCAGGAGCATATATTATGAAAGAAACATCTTCATTTCCAAAATTTCCTCTTACATGTAAGTCACTTTTATGTAAGTATTTGACAGTGCCAATTTTTGAAGAGTTAAAAGATAAGAAAACTCGTAATGACTTTAGCTTCTTAGATGTTATCAATTCAGGTCTTGTTAATCCTGATAGCGGTGTGGGTGTTTATGCTGGTGATGAAGAGTCTTATAGACTTTTTTCACCTCTATTTGATTCTATTATCGAAGATTATCATGGATTTGGTGTGAATGATTCGCATCAAAGTAATCTTAATCCCAATGATCTCAATGCGCCTAATCCTGATGAAGCAGGTGAGTATATCATCTCTACACGTATCCGTGTTGGGCGAAATGTTGCTAATATGCCATTAGGGCCTGCTATTTCAAAACAAGAGCGTAATCAAATTGAAGCAGATGTTTCTAGTGCTTTAGGGAATTTAAGTGGCTCTTTGGCAGGAAAATATTACCCTATTAAGGGAATGAGCGAAGATGACAGAGTACGTCTTATTGGTGAGCATTTCTTATTTAAAGCGGGAGACCGTTTTTTAGAAGCAACAGGGCTTAATCGTGATTGGCCTGATGGACGAGGTATTTTTCATAATGATGAAAAAACATTTTTAGTCTGGATTAATGAAGAAGATCAGCTTCGTATCATCTCCATGCAACAAGGGGGTGATATAAAAGAGGTATTTAAACGCTTGGTTGATGCTATTTCACATATTGAAAAAGTCGTACCTTTTTCTTACAATGAACACTTAGGTTATATTACAAGTTGCCCAACAAATCTTGGTACGGCAATGCGTGCAAGTGTTCATATAAAAGTACCTAAACTTGCGTCAGATATGGAATCTTTTAAAGCTATAACCGATAAATATCATCTTCAAATTCGTGGTATTCATGGTGAACATTCTGAAAGTGAAGGTGGTATCTATGATATTAGTAATCGTAGGCGCTTAGGTGTTAGTGAAGTACAGTGTGTTCAAGATATGTTTGATGGAGTAAGCGCACTTATTGCCAAAGAGAAGTCATTATAAGACTTCTTTACATGTAACACTATTTAAGGAACTCTTTTGATACGTCGTCTTATAGAATTTGCGATTGATAAACCACTTTTAAACCATTTCTTTTTACTTTTTATTTTATTACTCTCTATTTTTGCCTATATAAATATCCCAAAAGAGATTTTTCCACCGATTGCTAAAGATCAGATAATGATTACTGGAGGCTATGGGGGAACTAGTGCAGATGTGTTAGATAAGATGCTTGTTAAAACGATAGAAGATGATATTAAAAATGTCAATGCAATCGATAAAGTGACAACAACTATAAAAAACGGCTCTTTTAGTATTCTCTCTGATATTAAACCAGGTGCTGAAAATATTAATGTTTTGAGTGATATTAAAGATATTGTAGCAACAACGAAGAGAGATATTCCCTCTGATATGAATGAACCTGTTGCAAAACTAGTTGAACATGCTATTCCTTTAGTTTTAATTGCTATTGCTGGTGATGCTCCGACACATAAGCTTTTACAGCGAGCTGAAGAACTAAAAAGTGCTTTGAGTGGCTTTAAAGACTTGAGTGATATTGTTATTCGTGGCGATAGTGATAATGAGCTTGTTATTCGTTTGAATGAAGAGAAGATTAGAGCTTTTGGTTTGGAGATTAGTAGTGTTGTGGCTGCACTGGGTAATTTGAGCTCTATTTTTCCTATTGGTTCTATTAAAGAGAGAGGGAGTCATCTCTTTATTAGTACCTATAATGGTGAAAAAGAGCGTGCTAATATTGAAGATACACTACTAGGTATTGGTGCTTCACGAATTCGCTTGGGTGATATTGCTGATGTTAGTTTTGAGTTAGGAGATGAAAGTGAGCTTTCACATTATAATGGACAGCGAAATATCTCTATCAATATCAATAAATCAACATCAGGGAACTCTATTGCCTTAGCTAAAGAGATTCGTCTTGTTTTAAAAGAGTTTTCTAAGCGTTATCCCGAGTATAAATTTGAAATATATACGGATACTTCTGTTTGGATTAAAAACCGTCTCAATACCGTTTTTGCAAATATTCTTTTTGGCTTGATGTTAGTCTTTATGGCAATGCTAGTCTTTGTCAATCGTGGTATTGCTATGGTAGTGGCTATGGGAATTCCTCTAAGCTTTATGATTGGTCTTGTCATAACTGATATTATGGGAAATTCACTTAATATGCTCTCTCTTTTAGGAGCACTTTTAGCCTTAGGGATGTTAGTGGATGAAGCTATTGTTGTGGCAGAAAATATCTATCGCCATCTTGAAGAAGGTCAATCCAGACGTGAAGCAGCTATTTTAGGGGCAACTGAAATGTTTCCTGCGGTATTAACTGCAACACTAACAACAGTGTTTGCTTTTTTACCTCTCTTGCTACTTTCTGGTGAGATGGGAACCTTTATTAAAATTTTGCCAATTATGATTTCAGTTTTACTTATAAGCTCACTTTTTGAGGCTTTTTATTTTCTTCCTTTGCATGCACATGATTTTATGAGATTACGAAAAGAGACCCATGTGACTCATTCGATTTGGGAGCATCTGTATCGTTGGTATGACAACTTACTGCATTTTGTATTTAAGAAAAAAGTTCTCTCTTTGATTGTGATGGTTGTCCTGATTTTTTCTGCAACAGCTTATTTACTTAAAACAACAAAGTTTCAACTTTTTCCTGAATTTGATGTGACTCAAGTCTTTGTATCGGGCAAGGTTAATATTAATAATGACTTAGAAAATACAGAGGCTCTTGTAAGTCGTATTGAGGCAATTTTATTAGAAAAATTAAGTGATGATGACTTCTCTTCTGTCACTTCCGTAACAGGAATGCGTCTTGATGCTAAAAATAGAGCTGAGATGGGTGAGAATCTTTTTCATATTTTTATAGACCTGCATGAACGTGCTCCTGATAATATTTTTAATAAATACATCAATCCTTATCTCTCTCTTGATTATGATGCGGATGTATTGATACGAGAAAATACAGCTAAGTCTATTGGCAAGGATGTTGAAAAATGGATCGAACCTCTGCTTACATTAAAAGATGTTGAAGATCCTCTTTATGAAGAGCTTACTGTTAGTGTTCCCGGTACAGGTGTGGTTGCACATGATATCGAGATATCTTTAGGCGGAAAGAATGAGTCACTTTTAGCCAAAGGAGTATTAGATTTTGAGAAAGAACTTGAAAAAATTGAAGGTGTTTATAATGCAGCAAATGATGCTGACATCGGAGAAAAAGAGTTAAAACTCCGTGTAAATAATTATGGGCAACACTTAGGATTTAATGAAGCTATTATCAGTAATGAACTACGAGCCTATTATCTTAAAGGTGAATATGGAAAAATGTTTACTAAAACAGGTCTTGTTCGCATCAAAATAGAAGGTAATACAAAAGATAATATGGATTCCATCTATAATTTTCAAGTTCAAGTCCCCAATACTAAACAGTTTATTGCTTTAAGTGAAGTGTGTGATTTTATTATTACTCAAGCTTTTGTAAGTCTGCATAAAGAAGATGCAAAACGTATCCGAAGTGTGTTTGCTTCAATTAATAATGATATAGCAACTTCCTCAGAGGTGATGGAGGCCTTAGAACCAGCCATTGAAAATTTGAAAAAATCAGGATTTGAAGTGACTATCAAAGGCGAAGAGCAAGAAAATGCTAAAACAAAACGTGAAATGTCTCAAGCCGCTGCAATGGCAATTGTTTTGATTTTAATTACACTCGTTTGGCTTTTTGATTCACTTAAGCAATCGCTTATTGTATTAAGTACAACACCTTTAGTACTCTTGGGTGTTTTAATTGGACATCTTGTTATGGACTTAAACTTAACTATGACAGGATTAATTGGTGTGGTTGGGCTTATTGGTGTAGTTGTAAATGATGGACTTATTATGGTGAGTTTTATCAAAAAAGCAGGTGATTTAGAAGAATTGATGCGTCTCGCTAAGACGCGCTTACGTCCAATTTTATTAACATCTATCACAACCGTTCTTGGACTTTCAACACTGATATTTTTCGCCTCTGGTCAAGCAATGATTTTACAGCCCATGGCAATA
>JAYEPE010000315.1:0-1710 GCA_034723735.1 Campylobacterota bacterium
TATGGCTATGCGATTGTTATGGCACTCTCTCGTGTCTTAAACTGGAATCATTATGTCAGCGATGTCCTAGCAGGTGCCCTCTTTGGAACAATAGCCACCTTACTACTCTTTGGGATAAAAAAAATTAGGTTCCTTCTAAAAAAGTGTGGGTAACTTATCATCTAAATCTCCCTTAATTTATTATTAACCACTGAAAAGTCAAGTTTTCCAGTTAACAAATATACGATTATTTTATAATTCTTAAATGTCTTATATCCTCTAGCCTTAGACTTAGCAGCTTGAATAACAGAGTTTAATCCTTCCAATATTCCATTGTTAATTTTACTTTCATACCATTTCACTATACCGTCCCAATGTTTCTTTACTGTCTTAGCCGCTTTTATAATTGGATCTAATCTTGAATGTGTAGCCCAGTAGTACCATTTATTTAGATAGCTTATAAACTCACCTTGGGAGGAGGCTTGATATATATCTTGAAATGATTGTCTTATATTGTAGGCTCTCATTGTCTTTATATTCATATTTGACATCGTTAGTGAGTCTAATTGTTCTTTCTGTTTTAAAGTTAGGTTGTTATAGTTTTTAAGCCAAATATATTTTGTTCCCTTTAGGATATTATTTGTACTTACTTCTTGTTTTCTCACACTATTAACTGCTTCATTTATAATCTTTAGAATATGGAATTTATCAAATGTTATCTCTGCATTTGGTAGATTTTCTTTAACACCTTTGATAAAAGCAGGAGACATATCACAGCTTACATTTTTGATTCTTTCTATATCTCCATTATGTTCTTGAAAATCCTCTGCAAATCTTTTAACTGTAGTGTTGTCTTTACCCTCAGTGATAAATATAGTTCTTCTTTTTAAAAGATCTACAAAGAGTGTAATATACTCATGACCTTTAGCTCTACTTGTTTCATCCATACCTATAGCATCTATATCTTCAAAGTCCTCATACTTTCTGACACTATCAATATATCTCTCACACATACTCCAAAGTTTATCATCACTAGTATGTGTAATTTTAGCTACTTTATTTACTGGCATTGCTTGACATAGTTGCAATAATAGTGCTTCAAATAACAGAGTAAATCCATTACTTAATCCCTCCCATGGAGTTTTAATAAGCTTTGTTTTTCCATTTGGTAATTTAACTCTTGGTACTCTTGCGTGTAGATAACATTCATGTTCAAAAAAGTTTAAGTGTCTCCATGTTTTATCTTTAGTATCATAGGCTTTTAGATTATCAAAAGTATCTCTACTAAGTTCTACCTTTGTTGAAACTTCTGTCTCTTTGTCATCTACAATCTCTTTTTTAGTTTCAGTTTTATATTGTATATCCTCATATGAAAACAGACTACCTTTTTTGAAATCTATATAGACATCTAGTCTTTTAGATTCTACATCAAAATTTAAATCTGATACAAACCATGGGTTAGTGATATTGAGTGCTAATTGAAATAGTTCTTGTGTGATGGGATGTCCTTGAGTAGCAATATTTAATATATTAATTATAGCTTAAAGTTGATTTACCCACACTTTTTTAGAAGGAACCAAAATTATAACATAGTTTTAATATAGATTGGAGGCATAAATGAAAATATTACTCTTAGAAGATGATGTCATGCTTAATCGTGCCATTGTGACATATCTTGAAACCATAGGTCATAAGCTTGAAAGTTTTCGTGAAGGAGAGTCTGCTCTGCAT
>JAYEPE010000316.1:0-8968 GCA_034723735.1 Campylobacterota bacterium
GCATCAAAAATATCTTTACGATCACCAAACATTTCAAGGTATTTTGGTACTCCATAAAGACAAGCGTAGCGTTCGAGTAATTCTATGGATGACTTCTCTTTAAAAAAATGATGCAGATATTCAAATCCTAAGGCTTCAAGCTTGATTGCCAAAGTACGTCTGCCATATAGAGGAGAACTGTAAGAGAGCGTCTCTTTGTGCATCATAGAAATAATCGACCCACATAAGATAAGCATAATGTTTTTCTTAGCACAAATCTCATCTACGATGCGCTGAAAGATAGAAGCTGTTGAGGGATTGATTTTACCGAGATACTGAAATTCATCAATCACAATCACAAGTTTTTGTGTAAACTCTTTTTGGGCGATATAAGAAAAGATTTGATCAATACTTTGAAGTGGCAAGGTACGTAAAAAGTCATCGTTGAAATAATCTGCCACCAAGATCTTAAAACGCTCAATAAGTATAATCTCATTTTCAAGAGTGACAAAGAAGTAGATCGCAGGTTTGTTTTCTATAAACTTTTTGATCAGAGATGTTTTACCAACACGACGACGCCCATATAAAATACTTAATCGAAGTCCCTCTTGCTTGTAATCATTTTCAAGTAGGGATAACTCTTTTTCTCTATTGATAAACATTGCATCTCTTTAATCGTTTTTGGATTATTATAATATCATAACTACTTTTTTATTTCAAGTACGCAGAAGAGTCTTTTGCTAAAAATAATTTTCCTGATATTGAACTTGTTAAAACAGATAACAAATACGAGGAACGAATAATTTCCCGCTAGAGTAAATTATTGGTCTCCTCGTACTTGTTATATAGTTGTGGCAGTAGAGTTTAAACTTTGTAGTTTTTCAGCTAGCCAAATTTTAATAACAGCTTGGCGACTTACTCCAACATGCTTAGCTTCTTTATCTAAAGATTGAACCATCCAAGCAGGAAAGTCAATATTTACTCTTCTTGGTTCTTCGTTTAGCATTCTAATTTTTGATGTATCAAAATGTTCTAATATATCTTCCTGATTATCATCAAATATTTTATCTAATTCTGATGCTTTCATAAAGCTTAGTCTCCTTTTCTCTTGAGCGTCTTACAGAAATAATTCTAATATTTGTATCTCTATATGTGATAATAGCAGTAAATTTTTTAGAATTATTTGTCCCATAACTAAAAACCTATCCTCTTCTTCACTTTGTGGAGATGGAATTTCAAAAGAATATGGGTCTTCGCATAATTTTTGAGCCTCTATGAAGTCAATATTGTGTTTAGACTTATTTATACTGCTTTTTAACTCATCATATTCAAATATAATGCTTAAATTATGCCATAATTATATGAAGATTTATTTTATAGAGAAATTTTGTGTGGCTATATAACATTTGACTTTAACATCAAGTGAAGCAAATAAAATGATTAGCACTATGACTTCTGACACTAATTAAACAGAACTTAAAAGAAATAAGATTATCATTAGATGATAAATAAGGATTTGAGTGAGTGATTTAGAAAATCTACTTAACCTACGCGGTGAAGTCTTTCCAATGGATAATGGCTTTTGGGTTAATGAGGTTGAATCAACCAAGTCTATACCTCACGGAGTCAGATACTCGTTGACCTTACATGATAAAAATAATCATAGAGTTATAGGTTATGACAATGCTCATAGTTTTAAATCATCCAAAAAATATGGAAGAAAAGAGACATACGATCATATTCACAAACAGATGGATATTGTCGCTTATGAATTCAAGTCCGCATCTGAGTTACTTGAAGACTTTTTTGCTAGTGTAGATTATTATATGGAGAACCACTAATATGAAAACTTTAAAAGTTGGCATTATGCCATGGAAACAGTACAAGCAGAGGACACTAGATATTGCAAAGGGTCTCTATAAGCCTAAAAAAAATGAACCTAAAATATGGTTTGAGTCAGTAAAATCAATGGCTCAAATTCTCTCAAATGAAAATCAGGAGCTACTGAAAGTGATACTAGAGAATAACCCTCAGTCACTTAAGGAGCTAGAGGAGCTTACAGGGCGCGCTAAATCAAATCTATCTCGAACGCTAAAGACATTAGAACGATATGGTATTGTTGAACTGCATAAAGATAACAGAGCGATTGTTGCGGAAGTTAAGGCAACTCACTTTCAAATTGAGTTTGGTTTTAAAGCAGCGTAATACAATCAATAAATATGTTGGTTTCAAACGAAGCCTGAAATATTTAAGATTTTACCAAGTGAGTTTCAAGATATTGCTTTTGGAATGGTGTCAAGGGGGGGACTTGAACCCCCGACCCCCGGCTTATGAGACCAGTGCTCTAACCAGCTGAGCTACCGTGACACTTTTGAAAGGTCGAAATTATAGTGATAAAATTCTTATAGTTTCCTAAAATTCTATAAAAATATTAAAATACAATGTACTAATATGCTTTAATTCTCCAATGCAAGTTTTAAGAAGCTATAGTTTAGTGTTACTTTTAGTATCTAATTTACAATTCATCCTTTATAAAAAATATTTTAAGTCTATTTTAAATTAAAATATCTATAATGTACTCAAAATTCATCTGAGACAAAATACAATCATATGATTTTCAAAGAAATTTACTAGGAATCACTATGCAAAAACTTACTCCAGAAGGTCAAAATCTTGTTAATAACCTTAGCAGTCGCTATAACTTAAGTGCTGATGCTATCATACATATGATAGGTGCTGTTAATAATGGCGGAGGGACCATGGCTCAGTTTAATTCACCTGAACTTGGTGGCTCAGGTCAGTGGATGCAAGGTGGAATGACTATGGTAGGCGATATGTTCAACTCTGGACTTAAAATGACAGTAGATAGTCTCTGTAGTGAAATCTCCAATGCTCTCATAACAACGCAGGTTTTTCCTATTGCACCTCCAGGCACACGAGCAAGTAATCAATGGTGGCCAACAGATCTTGGGATTCCTTTTAGTAGTGGTGGACAAAACAATATCCGTTATGCTGTCTTTCCTCAAAGACTTGCGGTTGAATTAAATGGAGAAGTTACTGTTTATGATACCTTAGATCATAATATTGGTGGTGTTTCACAACAACAAGGGGGTGATACTTCACTCACTTTTAGCAGTCAATATGGAACTATTTCAGTAACAACACTTCCTATTATTTCAGGTTCAGCAATGCCACCTGCACCACAAACCAATTTTGCACAAGCTACTTATAGTGAACCTACTCAAAATGATGCCCCAAATCCGATAGAACCACAAATAGATACTCAAAGCGATCAATCAACAGACACTATTATAAATCTTATTGAAAAACTTTCAGAGCTTCATGCTGCTGATGCACTCACTGATAGTGAGTTTAATACTAAAAAAAGTGAATTACTAAGTCGTCTCTAGGGTTCTAGAGTTCTATATAACTCGTTCCATCTCCGTTAGAAATCACTTTGATTTGCAAGGGAATTCGCTCTTTTAAAGCCTCAATATGAGAAATGATTCCTACCATTTTTCCAGAATCTTGCAATAAGTTAAGTGCATTTAAGGCAGTCTCTAAACTCTCTTCATCAAGTGTTCCAAAACCCTCATCTAAAAAGAGTGAATCAATAGCGATTTTTTGACTTGCAAGTGATGAGAGTCCTAAGGCAAGAGCTAAGCTTACTATAAAACTCTCTCCTCCCGAAAGTGTACTCACACAGCGACAGACATTCCCTTGATAGGCATCCATCACTTCAAGTTCTAAGATCTGTTTCTCTTCATGGCTTCGCAATAAAGTATAACGCGACGTTAAGAGTTGAAGGTGTTGATTGGCAAGCCTTATGAGTTGTTCTAAAGTGATTCCTTGAGCAAATTTTTTAAATTTAGCTCCATCAGCTGAACCTATAAGCTCATGGAGTTTTACCCAGATTTTAAAGGCCTCTTTTTGTTTTTCTAAAGTTGCTATTTTTTCTTTGTGCAAGGTCTCATTTTTATGATTGAGCTCTAACTCTTTTTCATCTTGTCCAATGCGTAGTTGTAAGGCATCAGCATCGTTTTGTAAACTTATAAGCGACTCTTCTAAATCTGCCTTGTTTTTATCAGATTTAGGCTCTTCTTGGTGCTTTTGAAGTCTTTTTTCAGTTTCTATTGTCAGTGTTTGTAGTTGTGAATACTTCTCTTGTATATGCTTACATGTAAGCATTAAAGTATTATAGTTTTCATCACTTAAAATTGCATCTTCAAGCATTTTTTCATTCTCAAAATTCTTCTCTTTTAGCTGTAGTTTTAGTTTTTGAGATAGCTCTTTTAGACTTATTTCATCATCTATTATCTTCTGTTTTAGGGCTTTTTCTTGTTTCTCATTTTGGCTCAGTTGTACATGTAAGGTTTCTAACTTACTTTTAGCCTCTTGTTCTATTTTTTGCTTTGTCTTACATGTAAGACTTATCTCTTTTTCATACTCTTGTAAATTTGCAACATTAAGCACTGAAATACGCTCTTTTTGTAAGTTTTCAAAGCGTGTTTGTATCTCAATAAGTCTCTGTTTATCTTGTGTGATTTCAGTTTGTAGTGCTGTTGATTTTGTTCTGTTTTCAGTTATTTCAAGCTTACATGTAAGTATTTTTTTTTCTATAATTTCTAAACTTTTCTGAGTTTGAATATAGACTTTTTTTCGCTCTTGTAGTGCTTTATAATGAGTCTGTAAATTCTCCTGTGTAAAATCATTAGAGTATGATTGTAAGGTGGAGATATATGAGCCTAAAGCACTCTTTGATGTTTGCAAAGTAAGTTCACTCTGTTCTTGTTTGGCTTGCAAACTTACAATATCAAGATGAAAAATATTGGCTTTCTCTTGGTGCATTACAATCTCATCTTGAAGTTCGATAAGCTCTTGCTTGAGTACCTCTTGCATCTCATTAGAAGAGATAGCAGGAGTATTATCTACATAAGGATGCTCGATTGATCCACATAAAAAACATGCTTCATTCTCTTTGAGTTTAGCTCTATCTTCTTCATATTTTTGAAGTAAAAACTCTTGTTCTTTGCTCTTATATGTAAGAATTAAAATTTCTATTTTTGAGTTGATATTTTTTAAATCATCTTGTTTTTTGATAAGCTTTTTCTCTATATTTAAAGTATTCTTTTGTACTTTTTCAAGACTTAAGACTTCATTATCATACTGCTTAAGAGTCTGTTGTATCGCACTCATATTTGCTAATAGCTTGGCATCATCAGTATTATCTTCTAGATATGTTTTCTTACATGTAAGCTCATCTTCTAGTTGCGTAAAACTACTCTTTATTGTGCTTACATGTAAGTCTAACTTTTTCTGTTGAGCCTCTTTTTCTTGTAAGCGTGCTTGTAAAAGGAGGCTGTTTTTTTCTATCTCTTTCTCTTGTGTTTGAATATGGCGTGCATTTTTGAGTTTCTCATTTTCAGTATCAAATGTTTTTTCAGCCTCTTTCATGGCTTTAAAAATATCATTATAAGATTGAGTGTTTTTTGAAATGGATTCTTTGAATGTAATAGTCTCGCTTGATAGTAGTTCTGAGTTGCTATTATTTATATGTAAGGCTTTTTCTACATACTTTTTCTTATCATAAAGTGCTCTTACATGTAAGGCTCTATTTGCAAGGTCTAATCTTAAAAAATCCTCTTTTTTCTCCTCTTTCTCTTTTGAAATAGCACTAAATTCTTCTGTGTATTTTTGATTCTCATCTGATAACTTCATCAGAGTTTGTACCCAATGTAAAGTATCTGAGACAGTTTTTATCTCTTTATCTAAATGTAGCTTTTTACTTCTATTTGAGACAAGAAGCGCCTTTTTTTCTTTTACAAGATTGCTATCTAAAAGAGTAATAGATTCCAAAGATGCGCTTTGTAACTCTATCTCTTTTTGATGCTCACCATGCTTTGCATGAACTGCTTTTGAAATCTCTGCATAAATTTGAGTCCCCGTAATCTTTTCTAAAAGTGCCGAACGCTCTTTTTCATCAGCTTTTAAAAAGGCATCAAAGCCTCCTTGAGCTAACATCATTGATTGAGTAAAACGTCCAAAATCTAGACCACAAAGTGCTTCAATACGTTTTGGAACTTCACGTAAGCCTTTTTCTAAAATATCGCCACTCGTAGCATTACAGAGTTCCATAATGGCAGTTTGAAACTTACCGTCATGTTTTTTGCGTGCACGTTTTTGACTCCATGAAGAGCGATAAACTTCTCCTTTTATCTCAAATTCTACTTCACAAAAAGCCTCACCTGAGTGTCGTGACATCAAATTATTAGGATTTTTAAGTCGCGCGGTTCGTCCATACAGCGCACAGCTTATAATGTCTAAAAGGGTGCTTTTTCCTGAACCTGTTGGTCCTGTTATAGCAAAAAGTGCATTCTCTTTTGTAAGCTCTGCAAAATTTATTTCAGTTTTACCTTTGAGCGAATTAATATTTAAGGCTTTAAGAGAGAGAATTTTCATCTATTTTTCACCTCTTCAACAATGACTTTAAAATGTGTTATCAACTCTTCTTTAAAGTTTTCATCTTCGATACTATCATATTCAAGACGACGCTCAAACACCTCCAAAGGTTGCAATTCATCCAGACTTAGCACTTCAAAATCTTTGGCATGAAGTCTTGGTGAGGCTTTATCTATTTTAACAGCTAAGAGTGTTAATTCTAACTCTTTGGCTAATTCACGAATACTTTCATTGGCATAAAAAGGGTTTTCATCATCTAAATGAACTTCTATCCATGTTTTTTTATCTTCTATTACATGTAAGGCTTTTGAGACATCTTCAAGATTGCCTTGAAGCAGTAAAAGTGGTCGATATAGAGGAATATCTAGCTCTTGAACTTCTATAGTTTTTTTCTTACTTGTAATGATATTAACTTTTTTTTGCGAGGATGCTTCACTAAAACTTAGTGGTATCGCAGAACCACTGTAGCGAACATGTTCTAAAGCTACTTTTTGGTTTACATGCAAGTGTCCAAGTGCCACATAATCAAAGTTTTTTCCTAAAAAATTGCTATCAATATCAAGCGTTCCTCCGATGTAAATATCACGCTCGGACTCACTGCTTTTGCTCCCTAGTGTAGTGAGGTGTCCTGTTGCGATAATAGGGATATCTCTGCCTGCAACTATCTCTGAAGCTCTTTTATATACATCATTATAATGTGCCTTTATCCCTTTTGTTAAGGAAAATTCCTTATCATCTCGACTCTCACCACTTGCAGATTGTCTCACAACATAATCACGCAAAAAAGGAACAGCGCAAACAATCGCTTGAAGATTATCATTTTCAATAATCTCTATAAGCTCATCTTCATTTTCATCACCACTACTAATAACATGTACATTCAAGCTTTTAAGGAGTTGTTTTGGTGCTTTTAAGGTGGCAATAGAATCATGGTTTCCTGCGGTGATGATAATATCTTTGCATTCTAGTTTTGTTAGAAAATTATAATACATCTCAAGAGCATAATTAGGTGGGCTTGTAGTATCGAAAATATCACCAGCAACAATAAGAACCGAAATAGCCTCTTCTTCTACCGTTTCAAGTAACCATTTTAAAAAAGCCTCATGCTCTTCTTGGCGACTTTTGCCCATAAAATTCTGTCCTAAATGCCAATCTGAAGTGTGTAATATTTTAATTTTGAACCTCTTTGCGTGCTTTTTCTCTTAGTTTATCTTTTTTGCTTTTTCCCTTTCCTTTGACAGGAGCGGGACCTTTGACTTTTTTAGGTGCCTCACCAGTAAGCTCAAAACCTTCAATCTGTTCTCGTTTTAACTTAATATCTGAGCGTTTTTCTATGAGTTTAAAATGTTCAGCGTCCTCATAAGCGATAAAAGAGATAGCAGTTCCTGATTTTCCTGCCCTAGCCGTTCGCCCTATACGATGTATATAATCAGCAGGTGAACGTGGTAGATCAAAATTGATAACACATGAGATATCGTTAATATCTAAACCACGCGCCGCAATATCGGTAGCAAAAAGAATATGAATTTTTTTAGCCTTAAATTCATCTAGTGTAAAGCTACGATCTTCTTGATGCAAATCACCATGAAAAGATTCTGCTTTGAAGCCATGCTTTTGAAACTTATAGGCGATATTGTCAGTGGCTCTTTTACTTGACATAAAGACTAAGACTGATTCCCAATTATGGGTTTTTAAGAGATGGCGTAAAAGTGGCCCTCTATTATCTCGATTCACTTCAATGACACGTTGCTCTATTGTTTGAACAATTGGCGCATCATTTTCAATACGTACCTCAATAGGATTTTTAGTAATTCTTGAGGCTATATTTAACATTTTAGGAGGATATGTAGCTGAGAAAAGAAGGTTTTGTCGTTTTTGCGGAATTGATTTTAAAATAAGATCAAGCTCTTGTGCAAAACCAAGGTCAAGCATCTTATCTGCTTCATCAAGAACAAAAAACTCAACATGTGATAGGTTCATCTGTTTTTTGCTCAATACATCAAGAAAACGTCCTGAGGTCGCTACTAAAACATCACACCCTTTTTGAATCTTAAAAAGCTGATCACCAATACTTTCACCACCAATAATACTTACTACCTTAGGCTTTACATGTAAGAACTCTCCAAAGCTCTTAAACATCTCCGATACTTGCAAGGTAAGCTCACGTGTAGGTGTTAAGATTAGTGCCTTTATCTTTGCCTTGCCTTCGCCTCTGTTTTGAGATAAAAGCTCTAAAATAGGGAGAATAAAACTAGCACTCTTTCCTGTTCCTGTTTGCGCTTTTGCCATGATGTCTTTTTTTTCAAGTACAAGAGGGATGACTTTTTCTTGAATTGGCATAGGTTTGTTAAAAGCATTTTTGACGAGGGCTCTGTTTATCTCAGGCGAGAGTTTAAATTGAGAGAATGTCATATACTATTTTTCAACTTGAGATACCGAAGCACCATCACGACAATCTCCACTTGTTGGAAACATACTAAATTCTAATAAAACTGACATTAAAGTGCCTTTTTTAGGGGAATTGTAGCAT
>JAYEPE010000317.1:0-1703 GCA_034723735.1 Campylobacterota bacterium
ATCAATTATTGAAGGTGAAACGGCTCTTCATGGTCTATTTGGATTCAATTCTATTGACCCATATGAGGGTGATATCTCAGAAGAACTTGAAAATCTATCACGAAAAATATTTAGATTGGAAAATATTGAACCTGCCTCTCACACCTTTACGCATCCTTTTTACTGGGGTAAAATTATTAATGATGATTTAGATCCAAACTACCGTCTGCAAGTAAAAAATTATGATTTTTCTCTCGATCGTGAAATTAGAGGTTCATTGGAATATATTAATACAAGATTAGCACCAAAAGCTAAGCAAGCCAATATGATATTCTGGAGTGGTGACTGCCTTCCTACACAGACAACATTGGACTACATGTACAAAAATAATGTTCTTCAAATAAATGGTGGAGACACAGTTATTGTAAATGACCAACCATGGCTAAGCAATATTGCTCCCTATGGTATTAAACGGGGAGACTATTATCAGATATTTACAGGGGCGCAAAATGAAAATGTATTTACAAATGATTGGATAGGACCTTTTTGGGGATTTAAAAAGGTTATTCAAACTTTTGAATTAACAGATAAGCCTAAACGTTTTAAACCTATTGATATCTATTATCATACTTATTCAGGCTCTAAAAGAGCATCATTGAATGCCCTTCATAAGATTTATAAATGGGCAATAAAGCAAGATGTTATGCCAATATATACTTCCAAATATATTCCAAAAGTAATGGACTTTTATGAAGTTTCTTTGGCTAATGAAAAAGATACTTGGCTCATTAGAGGAAGTAAAAATCTAAAGACAGTGCGTATCGAAAAAGATCAAGGTGTTGATTTTGGAGCATCGCATGGTATTGTTGGAATGAAAACACATGAATCAGGTAGGTATATTCATCTTAATCAAGATGAAAAGCAAATTCTTGTGTTAAGCCAAGAAAGAAAAAACCAGAACTATCTTATAGATGCGAATGTGGCACTTGTCCATGCAAATCGCTATAAAAAAAGTATTGATCTTTTGTTTCAAGGTGAGGTGGCTGCTGAAATTCGTTACCATGTAGCTAAAGGGTGTGAACTCAATGCTATGCCAATTGCCGAAGAACAAAGTAAAAAAGATGGTGTTGTTTTACTAAAATACACTTCAAATAAGGATGTACATGTCATTGTTACATGCGAATAAAAAAAAGATAGAAGTTGCATCATATCTTGAGACATTTTTTATCTTTGTAATTTTTGCTTTTGTTTTAATTATTTTATACCCAAAAGACATGTTAAGAGAGCAAATTTTATCTGAAAGTAGTAACTATGATTTAACGGCAACGTATTTAGAAAATATGTTAAAACTTGAACCTGATAATGTCGAACTTTTGATTCCTATGGCTAAGGTTAGTTTACAAACAGGAAAATACGATTTAGCAGAAAAAATTTTAGAGGCTTTAAAGGTCATTCCTGATGATATGGTACAAAAAGAGGTACATAGCTTAGATTTTAATTTATTAAGTATTAAGAAAAATTCTACAGAAGATAATCAGACAAAACGAGAGTATAATGAACAATTAAGTACTCTAGTTAATAAAATTGCTTCTGAAAAACTATTTAAAAAAGAAGATGCTGCTAATTGGTTTAATGAAGCTATAAGTTTATCGCAAAAAGAGGCTGCTTTAACTTTTATTCAACCTCTCTATAGAGTTGATAGCGATCTTTATTGGCTAGAGCAG
>JAYEPE010000318.1:0-8935 GCA_034723735.1 Campylobacterota bacterium
GTGGTTTTTTCTCATATTCATGAGAAGCACTTACAGCTTTATGCTTTTCAAGTAGCGTATTAAGACGTTCTTTGCGAGAAAGTTTTGGCTTAACTTTTGTAGCTTCTTTGAGTTCTAAAAGCATTTTTTGTCGTTCAAGATTATACTCAAAAGCCATCTGCTTTTTACCTGCATCAAAACCAAAGTAATAGCCTGTAACACCTGTAATTGCAAGTATCAACAATACAATCGCAACAATACTGAGATATTTAATTATGAGATGGGTACGGTCTTGTTTTTTGTGTCTTTTACGTTTTGTCATATACTCTTACATGTAATGGATTTTTTGTGTATTATACTAGCCAAAATGTAAATACCAATTGAATATGTCAAAATGAAAGAAAAAGAGGGATGTAATTCAAGGAGTCTAGCGACGATGTCTCATTTAAATGTACTAGTAGCACATTTAAATGAGTAACATAAAAATTTATGTACTAGTTTTTGTCTAAGTCAACAATTTTATTTTTAGCAATCCATGGCATCATCTCACGAAGATCATTACCTGTTTTAGTGATAAGTTTTTCTTTATCATTATTACGTTCAGCATTCATACGTGGATACCCTGCTTGACCTTCTAAGATAAAATCTTTAGCAAAACGACCATCTTGAATTTCAGTTAAAATATCTTTCATAGCTGCTTTTGAAGCCTCAGTAACAACACGTTTACCTGAAACATAATCACCATACTCAGCAGTATTAGAGATTGAATAACGCATATCAGCGATACCACCCTCAAACATTAAATCAACAATTAATTTTAACTCATGAAGACACTCAAAGTATGCTAATTCTGGTGCGTATCCAGCTTCTGTTAATGTCTCAAATCCAGCTTGAACTAAAGAAGTAACACCACCACAAAGAACTGCTTGCTCACCAAATAGGTCAGTTTCAGTTTCATCTTTGAAAGTTGTCTCAATAATTGCAGTACGACCACCACCAATAGCTGAAGCGTAACTCATTGCCAACTCTTTAGTAGTCCCTGATGGATTTTGACCAACAGCGATAAGATCTGGAATACCACCACCACGTACAAACTCTGAACGTACAGTATGACCTGGTGCTTTTGGAGCAATCATAGTTACATTAATATCAGATGCTGGTGCAATACGACCATAGTGAATATTAAAACCATGACCAAATGCAATTGTAGCACCTGATTTTAGGTTAGGAGCAATTTCATTAGCATAGATTTCAGCTTGATTTTCATCTGGAAGAAGAATCATTACAAGATCAGCAGCAGCAGATGCCTCAGCAACACTTAGTACTTCAAAGTTTTTAGCCTCAGCTTTTGCCCAGCTAGATCCATTTTTTCGAAGACCAATACATACTTCAACACCACTATCGCGTAAGTTTTCAGCGTGAGCGTGACCTTGTGAACCAAAACCAATCATTGCTACTTTTTTAGATTTAATAAGATCGATATTACAATCTTTGTCATAATAAACATTTAATGCCATTGACTTGTCCTTCATATATTACGCAACGTGGCGTATAAATTTGGCGCATTATACTCAACTTTTATATTGCAATATCTTAAATGTAATGACTAAGTAATAATTATTTGCATATAGCCTATAAATTGCTCTTTTTTAGTTACAAAACAGAACAATTCTAAAGATGAATTTGAATTATTGATTCTGTTATGCTATAATGCCCCCAATATATATCTTATCTGACGCACTATAGGGAAGCTCGAGCCCCGCCGTGTGTGAGGTAAGCTATATTTTAAATCACAAAGTTATCTTCTTTAATCAAGCAAAATCAAAACTTTTCCTGCTAAAATCGCTTTAAATTTATTATTTAGAGATGTTTAATGAAAAAATTCAATCTACACAAAGAAATTATTGTCTGTTCTCGTAAAGAACTTTTTACTGCCATTAATAGTGCTAAAGCATTTGCAATTACTATTGAAGGTAAAATTTCCTATGAGCCTTTTAGCAAAGAAGATATTTATATCTACCAAGGCACTATTGCAAAAGTCAACAATTCGGCACTAAGTATGCCAAAACCACGTACACTTAACGATATGTTAGGTAGTAGCTATAGTATCGTTGAAGATAATGAACGTGTCTTATTCAAAGCTGCTGGAGCATGGACACAAATTATCAATTTTAATACGGATAATGCTGATTATGATGATACTTCAGCCGATGGTATTGCTGACTTTTCAGATGCTAAACTTGAAGATATTGGTTGGCATGCTACAGAATTTGATATTAACTACAGAGAACTATCAGAATACCTTGAAGCAGAATGTGATGGTACTTTACTTTGCGTTGAAATAGAAGAACCTTATCAATTTACAGGTCTTGGCTTTATCAGTGATCGTGAATGTGCCCATACAAAGCTTTTTGATTATTGTAAAGAGAGAATTACACATGAACTAGCCAACAATCCAGATTTTGAACCTGAAAGTCTCACTGACGATGAAGAAGAGGCAGCACAGTTTTTTAATCTTTTATAAAACCTTGAGATAACGTTTAAGTATTATCATGGCGGCAATAGAATCTACTCTTCCGTCACGACGATACTTTATATCACCTTTCATAAGTGACTCCGCTTCTATAGAACTATCACTCTCATCTTGATAAAAAATCTTACCAGAAAAATCAACTAAATTTAAAAAGTGTGCTACACGACGACGCATTTCTTCTTCACTACTTCCACCGATAGGAATGCCAATAACAAGTGCTTTAGCATCCCATTCTAAAAGTAGAGCTTTTACTTCTGATGCAGCTTGATTACGATTTTTACGCTCAATTGCCTTGAGTGGAGAAACCATCTTCCCATCAGGGCTATAGGCAACACCTATACGCTTTAAGCCTAAATCAATAGATAAAAAACGCATTATTTTCCCAAGCAGAAACTGCCAAACATCTTATCAAGCATTTCATCATTTTCAAAAGGTCTTGTAATCGAAGCGATAGCATGCAAAGCAGCATTCAGATGAAATGAGAAAATTTCAAGCTCTTGATCTTCAAGAGGCATTTTAGAAGCAATAATTTCATTACATGTAAGCTCTACTGCTTCTATCTGTCGCGTAGAAATCAACATCATCTCTTGAGAATTATTATTAGCATCCATAATACGCTCTAGGGCATTAATCAACTCTGTAGTTGAGGATTTTGTATTCAAATAGAGTGCTTGATGGTTTTCAAAGATTGAGGTATCAATCTTACATGTAAGATCACTTTTGTTAAGAACTGTAATGAAAGTACGATCTTTTTTATGCTCTTGTATTAAATCTAAAATAGCATAATCTTCATCATCAAGTATTCCTGAGCTATCAAAAAGTGCTATAACAACATCACTTTCATGTATGGCTTTGAGTGAACGTTCAATACCAATACGTTCAATTTCATCACCTGCTTCACGAATTCCTGCTGTATCAATAATACGAATAAGATGCGTACCAATTTTAACTTGTTCTTCAATCGTATCACGTGTTGTTCCTGCGATTTCACTCACAATAGCACGATTAAAGTTCAGCAATGCATTTAAAAGAGAGCTTTTACCAACATTAGGCTTGCCAATAATGCTAACTTTGAATCCCTGCATTAATCCTTGCCTGCTTTGGCTTGCTTGCAAAGTTGCGTTGAGTCTTACATGTAAGGCATCAAGCTTTTGCATGATTTGTTCAATAAGATCTTGGGGAAGATCCTCCTCCGCATAATCAATACTCACTTCACAATAGGCAAGAATAAGAAGTAATTCATCTCTAACCTCTTCAATATAGTGACGTAATTCACCCTTCATTTGGCGTGCTAAAATCTTAGCGGCATCTTCACTTTTAGCTTCGATAAGTTGTGAGATTGCTTCGGCTTCACTAAGATCAATGCGTCCATTTAAAAAGGCACGTTTACTAAACTCGCCTGGTTTAGCAAGATGAGCGCCAAGATGTAAACAATTTTTTAAAATCTCATTAGCAACAATATAGCCCCCGTGGCATTGAAGTTCGATTACATCTTCAGCAGTAAAACTAAATGGAGCTTTAAAATAGATAGCAATCACTTCATCTAGCAACTCATTATGAGAATTATAAAGCGTAGTAAGGGTAGCGTAACGTACTGTAAAAGAGGAGCGCTTTGAAAGTCTTAGCGCAATATCATACGCTTTATCACCACTGAGCCTGATAATAGAGATAGAACCGACGCCATGCGCAGTGGCGATGGCAGCGATAGTTTGTGTCATTAGTATTCGTTGTAGTCGTTAATAATAATAAATTTGGCACCATCTCGAGTTGATCGGATAGCAACATACTTTTCAGGATAACGAGTACGCAACTCTTTGAGTGCAATTTGAACTAAGACACCATCAAGAACCTTAGTCTGTGAGCGACCATCTTTCTCAATATTTTCACAAACTCCTTCAAGATAGCGATCCATTGCCTCTTCTTGATTTTGCAAAAATTCAGCAATTTCAAGACGTAATTGTAGATGATAAGTACCATTAATCCAATTAAAAATCATATATGACAGTGCCTTATATCGGTAGCCTTCTTTGCCTATTAATAAAGCAGCATCGTCACCGTTAAACTCTACTAAAAGAGTATTCTCATCATACATACTCACCGCAATAGCCTTAATATTAAAACAGAGATTATCAAAAAGAGCATTGATCTCTTCTTGAACTTCGCTCACAATATCATCTACAGGCAAATCTTCATCAAAATACTCTTCTGAAAACTGCTCGTGTTCACTCTCGTTGCTATTGTTTTGACGTTTAGCGAAACTCTTTTCTAAAGCTTGTGCCTCTTCTTGGTCATCTGTTGGTATTACTTCTTCTACAACTTTTGCTGGAGCTGGAGTAGGCTCTGCTATAGAAGGTTCTGACACTACTTTACATGTAGCCACGATAATAGCTGTTTTTTTAAAAAAGCTCAAAAACCCTTTGCTAGGACTTTGAACCACTTCTACATTAAGCTCTGTTACAGAGCACTCTAAGTGCTTTGCAGCTTCAGCATAGGCACTTTCTAAACTTTCAGATTCAATCTTTATCATGTTTATGTTTCTCCTCTAAATGGAGTTCGTGACGTGCTTCTTTTGCAGCTTCATATTTATGATTAACAAGAAACTGTTGTGCGATGGAGAAAAGGTTATTTACGAACCAATACAGTACTAGCCCTGATGGGAAAGTAATAAAGAAGAATGTAAAAATAATTGGTAAAAATTGGAACACTTTTTGTTGCATTGGATCAGTAAAGTTATTTGGTGTCAATTTTTGCTGATAATACATAGAAGCACCCATTAAAATTGGCAATATAAAAGTTGGATCCATACGTGAAAGATCATCAATCCACAACATCCATGGTGCACCTTGAAGTTCGACCGCATTTAAAAGAACACGGTAGATCGCAAAGAAAACAGGGATTTGTAGAAGCATTGGCAAACATCCACCCAGTGGATTAGCTCCATGTTTCTTATAGGTATCCATAACAGCAGCATTCATACGTTGTGGATCACCCTTATATTTTGCTTGAATCTCTTTAATCTTAGGTGCGAGATCTTTCATCTTTTGCATTGAAAGCATCCCTTTGTATGTCAAAGGAAAGAGCAATAGACGGATAATTATCGTTAATGCAATAATTGCCCAACCCCAATTACCGAAGATACCATATAACCACATTAAAAGATCAAAAAGAGGTTTTGATGCAAAAGTAAACCAACCATATTCAATAGCATTAGTCAATACAGGATCTATATTATCAAGTACTTTATAATCTTTAGGTCCGATATAAGCATTAAAATCCATAACCCGTGTTGCATCGAGATAGATAATCGCATTGTCATCACGATCTCGTTCTACCAAAACTGATGTATCAGGTCGTAAGCCATAAAAGATTGAAGCAAAATACTGATCAAATGCAGAGGTGAGATGCACATCAGTATAAGAACTTCGTGTCTCAACATCACCATCTTCAAAAATTGTTGTTAAATTGTCTCCAGCATAGACCATAGCACCTTTAACTGTCATCATCTGTTGTGCACCAGATTGAGGATGTTGTCCTAGGTAAATAAAATAACGTTTTTCATTACTAAGCTCAACATTAATATCATAGTGTCCATCTTTATAAAAAGTAAGCTTTTTTGTAACACTCACGCTAGAGAGTGTCTGTGTTAATGTAACTGACGCAGAGGTATTGCTAGTAAGGTCCAAAGTATCAGTAGAAGCAACATATGCTATTTTTGAAGCTTCCGTATTTAAACTCTCATCTGAAAATCTAAGATATAGAGGTTTTGCCCCAAATAGAGGTATCATTTGTGCTGGATTATTATCACCATCATGATATTTTTCATCTTTTAATATTTTAGAGCTGATACGCCCAAGCGTATCTATACTTATAATAAAATCATCACTATCGATAGTAACTAATGTATTAGTTTCACTTTTGTTTATACTTTCATCAGATGCAGTAGAATGACCAGTTAAATTAGCTACTGGCTTTACATGTACCTCGTTATTTGACTGCGGTGTGTTAGCAGCAACATACTGTGTTCTTGTTTGATTTTGATCCTCTACTTCTGGTGGTGGTGGCGGGAACATAGCCGTATAAACTACGAAAAATACGAATGATAACCCTACGGCGAGAATCAATCGTTGATTGGATGTCATTTTGTCTAACAAAAATTAGCCTTTATATAAAAAATTTTTTATTATACTGCAGCGGTTGTCCGCCTGAGGAATAAGCCAGTATTTTACCTCATTGATGCTCAAACTTTCATTTTTTTTACACTTTATATGTAATTTTGGATAATCAAATCCACCTTCAAAGAGTTGATTACATCGTAAAATACGAAATAGGGTATTAAAAAATGCAAAAATAATATTGTTTTTTTCGAATTGTATTACTGCATAAGCAGAACATGATGGATAATAACGACAATTATTTCCTGCTATTTTAGAAAAAGTATTTTGATAAAGTTTTAAAAGATTAAGTAAAAATGATCTTAGCATTAAGTTTCTTTAAAACGTAATTTACATCTTTTTGAAGAGTTAAATATGGTGTTTTATGAAGTGCTGATTTTGCAACAAAGACATAATGACCATCAAGAAGTTTATTTTGAAGTTCTTTCCATAATGCTCGCATTCTACGCTTAGAGCGATTACGAATAACGGCATTGCCAACTTTTTTGCTGGCAGTATAACCTATTTTTTTCTCACCATTACAAGGGAGATAAAACACAACACAACTACGCGAATGCGCACTTTTGCCGCGATTATATACACGCCCAAACTCTGAATGTTGTTTGAGCATTGCTGAACTGTTTATACAGTCAATCTTTTTCTACCCTTAGCACGACGTGCATTGATTGTACGACGGCCATTCTTTGTTGACATACGTAATCTAAAACCGTGGGTACGCTTACGTGGGGTATTATGGGGTTGGTATGTTCTTTTGCTCATGCCATAACCTTTATAGTCTGAAATTAGAACCGAAATATTATCTTTATTATACTTAAAAGTCGGTTAAGTATATGTTTCTAGTTTTTAAAACCAAATACGAGGGGAGTAAAGAGTACTTTTGTTATAATCCAAACTATAATTATAATAAAATAGCTACAAGGAGCAATATGATTGATCTCAAATTATTACAAAAAGATTTTGAAACTATTAGCATTGCATTAATGAGAAAAAATGTAACACGCTCAATAATAGATGCCTTGCAAGAACGTAATGAAGTTCTTAAAACTGCAAAAAAAGCTTTTGAAACCTTACAAGCAGAACAAAATGCTATGAGCAAACTCTTTGGTCAGTACAAAAGAGAAGGTAAAGATATTGCTGAGCTTAAAGAAAAAGTTGATGCCAACAAAGAGACACTTATAACACTCCAAGATGCGATGCGAAATGCAGAAGAACAACTCACCTCACTTGCTATGGGTGTCCCTAATATTCCTGATGCTGATGTTCCTGATGGAAAAAATGAAGATGATAATGTAGAAATTAAAAAAATATTAACTCCTAAAACCTTTGATTTTACTCCAAAAGAGCATTGGGAACTTGCAGAACAAAATGGATGGATTGATTTTGAACGAGGTGTAAAAATTTCAAAAAGCCGTTTTAGTGTCTCATATGCTGATGGTGCCCGACTTGAACGTGCCCTCATCAACTTTATGCTTGACTTTAATCGTGAACGTGGTTTTATTGAAGTGAGTGTACCAGTTATGGTAAATCGTCACTCACTTGAAAGTACCGGACAGTTACCAAAATTTGAAGATGACCTTTTTAAAATTGAAGATGAAAATCTCTTTTTAATCCCTACTGCTGAAGTTCCTCTAGCAAATCTTTTTAGAGATGAAATAGTTCCATCAGAACATCTCCCTATATTGATGAATGGCTACACACCTTGCTTTCGCAAAGAAGCAGGTTCTGCAGGACGTGATACACGTGGAATTATACGTCAGCATCAGTTTCATAAAGTGGAACTCGTCTCATTTACCAAACAAGAAAATAGTGATAAAATCTTTGATATGATGGTTGAGACCGCCTCAGACTTATTAACAGCACTTGAGTTACCTCATAGAGTTATGAGGCTTTGTACAGGAGATTTAGGTTTTAGTGCGGCAAAAACCATTGACCTTGAAGTTTGGCTACCAGGACAAAATACTTATAGAGAGATAAGCTCTATCTCAAATACACGAGATTTTCAAGCTAGACGTGCCAAAATTCGCTACAAAGAGGGTAAAAAGAATTTGCTTGTTCATACCTTAAATGGTTCAGCACTAGCCGTAGGGCGTACTATGGTTGCTCTTATGGAAAATGGTCAAAATAGTGATGGTTCTATCAGTCTGCCTAGTGTACTTAATAAATATTTATAGCTCTTACATGTAAGCAGGGAATCTTATGGCTGAAGAAACTCAAGATGATATCATTGTTATTAATGAAGCTGACGCTTCAG
>JAYEPE010000319.1:0-1689 GCA_034723735.1 Campylobacterota bacterium
AACTTTTTATCATAGAACATAGTGATAGTAGAAGTTGGGTTTATGGATTGAAGCTTTCTGATGGTAGTACTTGGGAAGCAACTGATTCTACTCTTGCGATACCTAAAAATATGCAAGGTCTTGCCCCAACAGATAATAGTGATGCGTATCTTTTAATCAATGATAATGACTTCGGTCAAAATGGTGAGAAAAATGATATTGTGTTTGTTGATTTAAACACAACAGGAGTATAGGATGAAAACAAATATTTTAATTGCAGCGCTTCTTCTTGGTACTTCACTCAGTGCAAGTTACGTCGATCACATAGGTGCTCGTGTTGGGATTTCCAAAGCTATTATGAGTGAACATGATACTTCTAAAGTAGATACAAAAGAGGTTGAATCTTTAGGACCTCTTTATGATTTAAGTGCAGTTTTTAATGTGAGTGATGAAGGCTTTTTTAGTGAGTATAAGCCTTATCTTGATTATAGTGGTCGTTATTATGATAGTCGTGTTATTAATGTGGCAACGCTTGGGCTTTATCATGGTTTTGGTTCATGGAAAGGTTTTGAGCCTTACGCTGCAGCAGGACTTGGTTATAGCTTTTTGAATTGGAGAGCAGTTCCTCTAGGAAATACTAGCTCAAAAGATCATGGAAGTTCTAGCATCTCTGGAAGTTTAGAAGGGGGGTTGAATTATAAATTGACAGATGCCTTTGATCTTACTTTTGGTGCACGTTTTGATGTGTATCGCATGGAGACAAAATTTAAAACAGAAGACCATACTACAACACAGAGTGATGATTATGCTCTATCAGCTTTAGTAGGAATACGCTTCTATTTTGATAGAGGAGCTAAAAAAGTTGCAGATAAAATAGAAGCAACTCCTAAGGCTACTCCAGCAGTTGTAGCTCCTGTAGTTGCGGCAGCTGTTAGTCCAGAAGTTGAAAGTGAGACGACAGCTGTTGGCGCTGTTGCGGTAGCTCCATGTGATTTGTCATCAATCAAACGTAGTGTCTATTTTGATTATGCTTCACCTGATATTGCACAGCGTTCAGAAGCTGATATGAAAGTTGTTGCAGATTGTCTTAAAGATCATCCTGATACTAAAGTGGAGTTTGAAGGCCATACTGATAGTATTGGCTCTAAGGCGTTTAATCAAAAACTCTCAGAAAAGCGTGCTGTTTCTGCAAAAGCTTTTGTGGCTGCAAAAGGTATTAATACAAGCCGTATTGCAACTTCTGGTCGTGGAGAACTCGATCCCGTAGCAAGTAATAAAACGGAAGATGGCCGTGCTCAAAATCGTCGTGTAGATATCCTTTTTGTTGATGGAAAAGTGCCAGTTCTTTTTGATTATAACTCGGCTGATTTGAAAGGTGAAGTGAGCAAGCTTGCTAATATATTAACCTTTATGCAAAAGAATCCAACAAGTTCTATTACAGTTGTTGGACATACTGATAAAATAGGAAGTAAAAAATTCAATATCAAGCTTTCAAAAAGACGTGCTGCTGCTGTACGTAACTTTTTAGTAGGCAATGGTATTGATAAATCTCGTATCAAGATGATTGCTAAAGGAAAAGCAGAGCCTGTTGCTGATAATGAAACAGATGGTGGACGTGCGAAAAATAGACGTGCGGAGATGAATTTAAGACACTAGTCTTCTTTATATGTATTGAGAAATATTTTCTCAATACTCTCTTTTCTTGCTATA
>JAYEPE010000320.1:0-1677 GCA_034723735.1 Campylobacterota bacterium
ATTTACATGTAAATATCTCAAGCTTATCATTTTACTGCATAGCCTCCAGTTTTTTTACTACCTATAAACTTTATTTTCTCTTCATCTTTAAGTTGTTTTAAGTATCTTTCAAGTGTTCTTTGCGTTATATTCAATCTTTTTTTTATCTCAACCGCTTTAATAGTTGGATTCTTTTGTATTAGTTCATAGAGTTCATTTATTCCGCCATTTATTCCGCCATCTGTCTCTTCTCGTGTCTTTCTTTTGTAAAAAGTAGTTCTTACCGCGGTCCATTCATATTCAAATGTTGGTCTAGGAAGTCCATACGCTAAACAATCACTTATAATATTCAAAGTACCTTTACCCCAGTTCTCTATAAAACCACACTTATAAAATACAGATGCGATAGTAGGGTTAAATGGTTTTGACTGATGCGGTTTATCAAATCTTTCTATTATAACCGCTTCTCGTAAAGCTTCATATGGATACTCAAGCTTTTCTCTGCGATGCATACCTTCATAAGATATATAAGCCTTAAGATACTTTAATCTTAAAATATTCATGATAAGATCTACTTGGTCTATTAAATTACCCTCTATGATATCACTACTTTGTATATCTGTTTCGCTTAAGAACCTTCCAATCTTAGAATGCGATTGTATATAGTATTTTTGTGGATTCTTTGCAATAACAAAATGAGAATTAGGCATAATTAATAGCTTTCTTTTGTTTTATATTTTTGGTTTGGGCTTTTTGATTTATCTGGTATTGTTAACACTAACAGTTCTTTTTCTATAAGTGGTTTTAATATAGCTGAACGAAAGTGTTCCCTATGTTTAAGTCCTAAGTGTTCCATTATTTCATTGCTACTTCTTGCTTGTGTACAGTATTTTAATATAGCTTGCCCGGTAGCTTGCTCGGTAGCTTGCTCGGTAGCTTGCTCGGTAGCAAAATAAAAAGTAGTTAAACTGGTATCTAAATCTGTTTCAAACTTTATAGGAAAATTGCTATATGTTTTCCAACCTTCTATCATCTTGTCAAACCCATAACCAGCATTTTCTGCCAACTTAACTGCTCTAAAGAGTCTTGCTAAAATAGGGTTTCTTGGCATAGATATATCATTATTTAGAAAGTACTCTATAGGTTTTGGGTATCCTCCTGCGTTAAAAAACTCTATTTTATCTGTAAAGATTCGAATTCTTGATTTAACAGGAGAAAAATAATCTGCATGCATCAGCATATTTACAAGTGCTTCTCTAAGAGCATCAATATAAGGGTACTCTTCTTTTGCAAACCCCATACTATCAAGCTTAAATGGCTTATCAATTCTCATGGTGAGTCTCTCAAAAAGTATGAAATAATAATCCCAAAGGTTTTCTTGCTCAGGTAGTCTGTAAGTGTACCTTACTTTTGCATCAGATATACTTGTTCCTGGAATCTCAAATAAATCTACCCTAAAATCTATAAAATATCTGTTAATACTGTCTCGTTTACCAAAAAAGAGAAGTCCTGCATACGTCAGTTTACCATCAATTAATACCGATACTTTGTTCAAAAACTCTTCTAAACTTAGTTTATTATAGTGTAATGTAGGGGAAGATGTCTGCATATATTCTTTGTACTGTTGTAGTGATATCATAGACAAATCATCTATACTAAAGCTTTCGATTTTTTCAGATGTCTTTGTACCAAAAGTTT
>JAYEPE010000321.1:0-1671 GCA_034723735.1 Campylobacterota bacterium
CCTTTTCAGATATATGCTAACTCAATAAAGCCTTTTTAATTTCATCATAACTCTCCAAAGCCGCTGCTTTACCAACTTCAGGATCCATTCCTGCACCTAATCCTCTGGTTGTAATAGGACCAATCTGGATCTTATGGGGAGCATTACAAACTTCCAATGCCTGAGCATCTGTATTGGCAGCGATCAGCTTGACCTCTTTGGCAATGTCACTGTTGGCAAGTTCATTGATCATATTTCCACCGCCGCCACCGACACCGATAACAACGATCTTTACACCTTTTGAAGTCATCGACTCCGTGATTGTGAAATTTTCCATTCTTTACTCCCTAAACTTTGATGTACCAATATCGGCATTTAGATTATTTTAGTGAACAGGCTGTCCCCCACCACTAATCAAACCAAGATACCGACACCAAGCACGATAGCACCACCTTTAAGAGCCAGTCCTTGGGCCTCTTTTTCCACCTTTTCACGCTCTTCGTTGAAGCGCCAGGTGTATATTGCATCACTTGGAGTAATGCCTTCTTTTTTCAAGCGAGCTCTGGTCTCATCATCGATAGCACCGTTGATCTCACTTTTTGCCACATCGTAAACTTTTGTTCCGGCATCCCAGATGCTATTGACGGCATCTATCGATAATCCTAGCCAACCTTTGCTCATTTTGCTTCTCCATCTCTTCAGATAAGCATATTATGCAATGTAAAAGTGACAAAAACAGTCATTTGCCGCACCAGTTTGTAAAATGTATTCTCTTATGAAAAGGTGAAAGCCTATTGACCTTGTTCACCTGCATTATATTTTCCAGCTGGCACCGAAGCCCTAAATAACTTTTCGAGTGTGTAGATTCCAATGCCTTTGACACTGCCAAGCTGGTTGAGTTGAACAATCTCGCTTCTTTGCATTTATTTTGATTCTGTCAATTAATATTATTTCCACAAACTATTGTATGTGTTGAAAATTCACCGTCAGGTGCACGAAATAAAGCTTCTTTAAATATGCTCTTTAAAGTTTGCTTGATTGATCTTACCCCAAGTTTACTATTCGCCGCAATCCTAGATATTTGTTTTAAAGTCTCATCCGACATGTCTACTGTATCCCCGTGAAACTCTATTTTTTTTACAAACTCTTTTAATGGGGAGGCCTCACTTTGTGTCAGAATCTTGTAGTAGTCATCCTCGCTTAGTGGGTGCAGGTTCACTATGCTGTTCATTCTGCCAAGCAGTTCTTTTGGAATATTTTCTTTATATAAATCTTCCAATGTAATCGCATGATTTTCATCTTCAACAATCTGCTTAGCAAAACCAACGGTTGACTTGGTTTCTGATTTTTCATCAAGTATCCATTGAAAGGCACCGCCTAAAATAAATTGCATGTTTGATGTGTCTAACTCGTCGGCAGGGTTATTGATAATTTTTTCTATGATATCGTTGGATAATTTGATTTTTGAGCCTTCAATAAGCCTAAGAAGCTGACTGGCTATCTTTTCTCCATAATCAGAAGCATCCTTGCTACTAAATAATTTATCCATCTCGTCAAAAAACACGACACAATGCGTTGCCTTATGCATATTGTAATCTGCCAGCTTGATAATATCTTTCCCTAAATCGCCTATGGAATATCCTACTATTCCCTCTGGAACCATACTTGATGTATCTACATGGATAAATACAG
>JAYEPE010000322.1:0-1668 GCA_034723735.1 Campylobacterota bacterium
ATTTGGAGCAGTATCACTTTGTGATTCAACTTGATTTGCCATTTTTGGTGGTGTTTCTGGTTTTTTAGGTTCAGGTGGTAACTCTTTTTTAAGTTCTGGCTCTAAAGCTTTTTGATGCATCTGAACAAAATCAATCATCTTATACACAGATTTGTCATCTAAAATATTATCATTTGAGGCAATCATCATCTGCATTGAATAAAAAAGTGCAAGAGTAATTGTTATACCCAAGAGAAAGGAGATGCTCCAGCGAATAAAACTATTTTGAATCACTATCCGCACCAATAGAAATTTTTTCTATGCCAGCCAATTTGACCTGATCCATAACTGAAACTAAAATACCTGTCTCTGAGCGTTTATCGGCACTAATTATTACCGTTCCCTCGGGTGTCTCTGCATGAAGTTTTTCAACCCTAGTTCGTAATGCACGGATATCTATAGGACGATTATCAATCCAAATTTCACCTGATTTTTTTATCCCAATAATAATATTGACTTTTTTATCCAATTGAGTACTACTAGCTTGAGGTTTTTCAACTTCAATTCCAGACTCCTTAACAAAAGAGGTTGTTACAATAAAAAATATCAACATGATAAACACAATATCAAGCATCGGTGTCATGTCAATATTTTGCTCTTCCTCGCTACCCATCAAAGTATCATAATTCTTACGCATCACTATCCCTTAAAAGCTTATCTTGCAGTAATCGAATCTCTCTACTCACTATAGAATGAATACGACTAAAGGCAAAAAGTCCAAAAATTGCAAGAAGCATTCCTGCCATAGTAGGTATAGTCGCCATAGAGATACCACTTGCCATCGCTTTGGCATTTGTACCTAAAGTATTCATTGAATCAAAAACAGAAATCATTCCCGTAATCGTTCCTAAAAGTCCCAAAAGAGGAAAAAGTGCAATTACAACCTGCATTATTGAAAGATTTTTTTGCAAATTGAGTTTTAACTCTGAAATTTGAGCAATAATCACTTGCTGATTTTCCCAATTTTGTTTATCTCCTCTCATTTTCCAAAACTTTTTTAATTTTTTTGAATAAGGTTTATATGTGCTTTTATGATACAAGCTTTTTTCAACAACTAAGGTCCAAAAAAGAGTACTAAAAAAGAAGAGCACAATCAGAACATCCCCACCCGTCTCTAAAAGAGTAGCAATACTATTCATTAGTATTTTTATAACTCTCAGGGCTTACATGTAAGAGCTCCAAGTGCTTAGCAACAACCGCACTACTCTGTTGCATTAAGATTTCAATAATCTTTTTAGCCTTTGCATTCACAATATTATAGATAAAGAGAATTGGTATCGCAACTACAAGACCAAGTACTGTAGTCATAAGTGCTTGAGAGATACCACCAGCCATTAATTTAGGATCACCCGTACCAAAAAGAGTAATAGATTGAAAAGTCTCTATCATTCCCGTAACTGTTCCTAGAAGTCCAAGAAGAGGTGCAACCGCAGCAATAAGCTTAATCATTGGTAGTCCAGATTGAATAGATGGAATCTCTTTGATAAGGGCACTATCGAGTTTACTCTCTATTGTGGTAAGATCTTTACTTTTATGTTTTTCAAATGATTTTAGGATACGTCCTAAAGGGTTACTTTCATCTATCTCACTTGATATCACTTGCTTTTTGATTTTTCTATCTACTAAAGA
>JAYEPE010000323.1:0-8779 GCA_034723735.1 Campylobacterota bacterium
AAAAGTGATGAAGAGACAAATTTTTCAACTTAAGCTTTTATCAGAAGAAAATATTATCCTAAAAGAATCAGTAAAAACCATAATTGAGGAAAGTCCAAAAGAGGAAACAAAAGCAGAACCAAAAGAGAAACTCTCATCAAAATACAATATCAGAAGAACCATTCAAGGCTCAGATGCACTCTCTCTAGACAATATTATTGACAGTCAAGATCTTGATAATATTGACATACTTATAGACTCGCTACATGATTATGAATCTTTAGTTATTGAGCTTGAATCAAAACCCATTAAAGAAATTGTAGATAAATTAATCCTATCTACAGATGTAATAGATCAACTTGTTTATATAATGAACAAAATAGGTTCATTTAGTGTAGCACACGAAGCTGGAAAACACCTAATAGAGTTCATTAAAAATCTTGATATTAATAAACTTGAAGATAAAAATAAAAAAGAGCTATTTTTTGATACATATATGTCGATGTTTCAAGATATTGAGAAGTGGTTAAGAGTAGTATTTATAGATAAAGATGCATCTAATATCAACTACTTTGATGCATCGTTTGCAAATACCTGCTTAGAACTTGAAGCTATTTTTGCAGATGAAGTTGAAGATGACAGTGAACTAGAGTTCTTTTAGTCATCTTTACTCCAATGAATTTATAGTTTTTGTAATCTCAAATATAGACAGAGCCTTATCAGATGCCCCTATCTCTAAGGCAACTCTAGGCATTCCAAATACTGTAGAGGTCTTTTCATTTTGTACATAGGTTTTTGAGCCATTATCTCTCATCCTTTTTAAGCCCTCTGCACCATCATTCCCCATACCAGTTAAGATAAAACCGATGGCATTTGATGCAGCTGATTCACAAACAGAGTTAAAAAGAACATTAACACTTGGTTTATGAGAGTTAACTTTAGCAAAATCTTCCAATACTACAACAAAATTACCAGCAATTTTTTTGATAAGCATATGGATACCACCTGGTGCTATCAAAATAACACCATCGCGAATCACATCACCATCTTTTGCCTCAAGAACAATAGAATTTGGAACTATGGAGTTTAAGCGAGAAGCAAAAGAAGCAGTAAATCCTGATGGCATATGTTGCGTTATTACTATACCTTGATGGTCTGCTTTTAAATTCATTGTAATCTCTTCTATAACCTGAACACCTCCAGTAGAAGAGCCAATAGCTACAAACTTTTTAGATGGTTTTTTAGATATTTCACTCCCCTTGTGCATATCTGTCTGAGGTTTTACAGATGATTTGTATTTTACTTTTGAATTTACAGCTATATTGATTTTTTCTATTAACTCATCCCTGTACTCATCGAAAAACTCTTTAACATTAAGCTTAGGTTTAAGGATAATGTCACTTGCACCAAGAGCTAGTGCATCCATGGCTGCATTTGAGCCATCACTAACCAAGGTAGAGCAGATAATCACTGGAGTCGGTTTTTGTTTATTAATCTGTTTTAAAAAACTAAGTCCATCCATTCTAGGCATCTCTATATCAAGTATAAACAGATCAGGCAATCCAACTTTTTTAAATATTTCAAAAGCATCTACTGGATTATTTGCTTCACCTATAATTTCAATATTTTTGGCATCTTTAAGTGCTTTATACAGAGCATTTCTGACCATCAATGAATCATCTATTATAAAAACTTTAATCACATATACAACCTATTAAAAAAATTCCAGTTCGCTACTGGTATCACTTTTACTCTCAAGTTTATCTTCCATAAACTTTATAGAGTTACTTAATGAATCTTCAAAAACATGTACATCACTAAAAACTCTATCTACAAAATACTCAATAATATAAAAATTAATATCTTCCACAATCCTTGCTAAGTATTCAAATGCTTCTATATTTTTCAGATCAATACCGCTTAAATCAAGATTTTTAAGATATAAAGAGAAATCATCAAATATAGGAGAGACTCTTTTAGTATAAAAATGATTTGCAAATACTTTTGCAACTTCATCCATCTTCACGGATATAGAATCTATAAGTTCTTTAGATAGTTCACCACTATCTAGTTCAATTACATACTCCTGCAGAGATTCACTCAAAAAGAGTATCTGCCCCTCATGAGTATCAAGATATTCATCAATAACTCCACAACTCTCATTTTTAACATTTACTATGGAGTGCTTAGAGTTTGCAATGGTACTGACAGCACTGTCATAACTCAAAGATGTAAAAAACTTATGCATCAAAATATTATCATCGAAAGGTTCAGCGATAACACCTTCACTAATATTAAGCAGCGGAACATATGGATCTTTACAATTGAAATTGATATGTAAAACTATATGAACTTTTTTACTTTTAGCATTGAGTGATTCTACAATCTCATAAATTTTTGGAGCATACTCATCCATATCTATTAGAAGTACATCGATGTCATTTGCTATAATATATGCCTTTAAATCATCTATACTAACACTTGTTATATTAAGATGCGTATATGTTTTAAAGTTCTTTAATACATACTCACTCTCTTTAAAACTTATATTTGAATAGACTAATAGATTTTTATCTTTTACGGTATATGAAAAGTACTCTTTTAAATTATGTATCACACCTTATCCTTTATGAAGTTTTTTGAAAAACTGATGTTTGAATTTGCTGTAGGTTTTCTAGCTTAACACTGTTAATGTTTTCTGTAAGTGATATAATCAAAAATCCGCCTACTTTTAAGTTTGATATTACATTTTTGACAACCAATTCTTTTGTTTCATCACTGAAGTAAAGAAGTACATTTCTCAAAAATATCACATCAAACTCACCTAAAGAGCTGTTTTGCTCTAAGAGGTTATTCTCTAAAAAGTGCATATTTGGGCTTAAACTTCGCTCTATAAGAAATTGCCCCTCATATTTACCTTTTCCCTTTAAACAGTAACGACTTTTATACTCATCTGGAATCTTTGTTATCCAAGAGAGAGGATAAAGACCCATTCTGGCTTTTTTTACAACTTCACTATTTATATCACTTCCAACAATTTCCCACTTATCTTTGCCTAGCGCAGTGTCAATCATCATGGCTAGAGAGTAAGCCTCTGCTCCTACAGATGAAGCTGCACTCCAGATGCGAAGTGAAGCTACATCTTTGTTTAACAGAGAGCTTATAAAGTCAAAATGTGCCTCTTCTCTAAAAAAATATGTCTCATTTGTAGTGATGAGATTAATCATCTCAATTTTCTCTGTTAAAGTTATCTGTACGATTCTTAAATATTGTGAAAAAGAGTCTAGTTTGTAGTGAATTAAGCGTTTGTGAAGTCTACTTTGAACCATAGTTTTTTTACTATCAGCCAAACTAATACCAACTTCTTTAAAAATTAGTTTTTGCAGTGTCGTAAACTCTTGAGAGCTTATTTCAATCTTTATCATCGTCTTATATACTTATTTATGGCTTCTGAGAGTTCTAACATATTGACCTTACCGATAACTTCGCTGGCACCAAGAGTCAAAAATTCTTCTTGCATAATATCATTTGCCATATTGGTATGTACAATAATATTTATCTCATCAAATTCTCTTAACTCTCTTATGCGTTTAACCACTTCTCTGCCACTCATAACTGGCATCTCTATATCTGTAATAATAAGGGCGATAGTATTAATATCTTTTTTCACAATTGCATCTATAAGCTCTTGACCATTTTCAAAAAGCTCATAACGAAGAGACATCTTTTCACAAAGCCTGCCAACCATAACTCTTATATACTTACTATCATCTGCAAAAAACACAACCCTCTGTGTATCTATCTCGCAGTTTACATTTTGAGTTTGAGCATTACTCTGCTCTTTGACATCTTCAAATACATCTAAAAGAAGTTTGTCACTATCAAAGACAGTGCAGAGTTGTTCTTTACCATATAGTTTGATTTTTGCTGCAAAAGATGACTTTGAATTTGCACTAGAATTATCTCTCATATCTTCTGGTTCTATCGTTATGATATTTTCAACACTCTTAACAACTATACCCAAACGATGTCCACCATAAGCAGCAACTATAACGAGCTCATACTCACTCTCATCCAATCTCTCATTGCCAATCCAAGCATCAAAATTTACCAGAGTTGTCATCTCTCCTCTAATATCTCCTGTACCTATAACAGCACTATCATCATTTGATTTCAAGATAGTGATATCTTTGTAGATAACCAACTCCTCAACTTTTGATACATTTTTAGCATAAAGCTCACCGTTTGAACCATTAAAAAGTATAAATTGACTCGCTTCATTAGCATTCGTACTAACAAGTTTTAGAAGGTCTATCTCCTCCTCTTCGCCATACATATCATCTTCATAAAGTTCATCCATGTAACACCTCACAAGAGAGTTCTTCAAGGTTTAACAATCTCTCAAGATTTAAGATAGAGATATTTTGCCCTCTATACTCTACAAGTTTAGATATATAATTTGGTTCAATTTTTGTTCCAAATTTCGGAGCATCTAGGAGCCTATCATCTTCAAAACCATCAACCTCATAAATCTCATCCACTAAAAGAGCGATTTTTTGCTCCTTATAATTTAAAACAACAAAGGCACTTTTGTTACTGAGCTGAGTTTTTGCTATTTCGCATCTATCTAAAAAATCAATTACACTAACGATATCACCCCTGATATTTGTAACACCTAAGACAAAACTGCTTAAGTTTGGTACTTTAGTATAACTCTGATACTCAACTATCTCTTTAATATATGAAGCGTCAATACCATACACATCATCATCAGCAAAAAAAAGAAAGTACTGATTTTCATAGTTTAATGTCAGTTCATCATCTTCAAACAGGTCTATATCATTCTCCATACCACTCTCCTAAAAACGCTCAAATGCTCCAAGGTCTAAGTTGTCATCATCAACTCCACTTTTTGGCTCTTGCTTTTTAGACTCCCCAGAAAATATTGGTGTAATTATCTGATGTGAATTTGCCTTATCAATACTAAAAAACTTCATAAGGTCGTTAAGTGATGCTGCTTGAGAATCAAGCTCTTCCGCTGCACCAGCTAACTCTTGTGAACTACTTGCATTTGATTGTGTCACTTTATCTAACTCATTCATCGCTATAGTAATCTGCTCTAACCCTATATTTTGCTCATTAGCAGCAGTTGCTATATCTTTTACCAAACTTGCTGTCTCTTGTATTTTAGGAACTATATTACCTATCTCTAGCCCTGCTTCTTCACTTACCTTTACACTATTAATAGTAATCTTACTAATCTCACCTGCTGCAATTTGTGAGCGTTTTGCCAGTTTTCTAACCTCTGCCGCAACTACTGCAAATCCTTTTCCATGCTCTCCAGCTCGTGCTGCTTCTATGGCAGCATTAAGTGCAAGTAGATTTGTTTGGTAAACTATATCTTCGATTATCTTGATTTTTTCAGAGATGATTTGCATAGCTTCAACTGTCTTATCAACAGAATCTGCTCCTCTCTGTGCCATTGTTGAAGTAGCCTCTGCAATGGTGGTAGTGTTTTGTGCATTTTTAGCCGATATATCAACACTACCGCTCATTTCTTCAATAGCAGATGTAGTCTCTTCTAAAGAAGATGCCTGCTCTTCAGCTCCTGAAGATAGTACTTGTGATGTTGCATTTACTTCCGATGATGCTAAACTCATCTGTTGTGCTGAGAGTGTAATCTTCTCAATAATTCCTGTTAAAGAATCAATAAAACTGTTCATATTTGATTTTATGGCATCATAATCACCAAAAAGTTCAATATCTATTTTTTTAGTTAAGTCACCCTCACTCGCTGCAGATAAAGACTCTCTTATAGCTTCTACAATTTGCTCCATGGTTGATGCCAGAGAATTTATATGAGTTTTAACATCATTAAGCTCACCGGGAAGTTCCATCTCTATTCTTTTATTTAATTTTCCTTCGCCAATTGCACCTGAAGTTTCACCGATAGCACTTATTATCTCTTCTAACATAGTGCTTAACTCGTTAGCTGCATCTTTTACAATTGTTAAATCACCACTATACTCATTAGTTATTTTAGATTTAAAATCACCATTTCGCATATGTACTATTGTATTTTCTAAGTCCAAAAATATACTCTGTATGCTATCAAGCATAATATTTGTCGGCTCATGAATCTGCGCAAAACCTTCACTGTATTTAGAGTTATCAACTCTAATACTTAGTATCCCTCTCTCAATCGCATTTTGAAATAGTTTTGAGTCAAACTGTAGAGTTTTAAGTGTCTTTGAAAGTTTGTTTACACTAACTGTGTAGTTGCCAAGTTCTCCAACATAGTTGCTTGTTATTTGTGTATCAAAATTACCTCTGCTTATGCTATTGACAGCCCCTCCCAAATCACCTAATACACTGATAAGAAGGTCTAGAGTATAGTTGGAGTTATGGATGATTTTTGCATAACTTCCCTTAAGTGCTGATGAGTCAATTCTAGAATTTAACTCTCCGTTTTCAATATTATGGGCTATTTTTGTAGAGTTATCCAGCAGTACATTAGACTGATTTTTAATATCATTTATGAGAGTAGCTGTAGTTTGTAGAATCTCACTCTCAAGCTTAATATCTTTAAAATCAAACACACCATCACTTAAGTGTGTAAGAGCACTGTTTAACTTCTTAATATCTTTTGTTTTTAGTTTCTGTTTTGACATAATTTCCCCTCCCCCTATCTACTCTGGTCAATAACACTATTGAGATTTTTAAATATCTCAATAGTGTCACTCTCAACAATGTTTAATATACCCTGCAACTCATTCTCACTAGCACCCATCTCAGCTTTATATACATAATCTTTCATATGATTGTGCACAGCTTTATGCTCCTCTAGTAACTTTTCCCAGCTTGGATGGGAAGTAAACGATTTACCTCTAAGTCTCTCTAACTCTTTTCCAAAAGCACAGCAGCAAGCATCTGTGACTTCAACTTTTACTCCCCTTTTTACCTTATCTACAATATTAACTTTAAAGAGGATATGATCAGTATGAAATTTGTCAGAATCTATATTTACCGCATCCGCATCAAGAACACTTTTTTGTGTACTGATACGATTAATAAACTGCTCATAAGTCAGATTTCTCTCTTTAAGATAGTCTAAAAGCAGGTTGAAGGACTCCTCTACTGTATGACTCTTTTCATACTCAACTAAAGTAGCATAGATTTGAGCTATCATCTCTTTTGCAAAATCATCTATAGGCTTTCTATAGGAGACTGCTGACTCTAATATGCCGTTTTTCATTACCGGTTTTACATAGGCTTTCACCCAGTAAAAATCACCATTTTTTGCTCTGTTTTTCACAAAAGCATAGATAGCATTTCCACTATGAAGAGTATCCCAAAGCAGTTTAAAGACTGCACGAGGCATATCCGGATGTCTTATGATATTATGATTTTTTCCCATAAGCTCATCCCTTTTATAATCGGCAATCTCACAAAAAACATCATTTACATAGGTAATCTTTCCCTTTGCATCTGTTTGACTGACAATCATCTGTTTGTCATTAATTAAAATCTCTTTCTCCATAGCTATCTCCTATCTATTTTACTCTCTATTAAATTGACGATGTCAAAAATAAGTGCAATCTCTCCACTTCCCAATATGCTACCGCCAGACAAGCCATCTACCTTAGAGAAAATATCGCCAAGTGGTTTAATCACTGCTTGAATTTCACCATAAAGCTCATCAACCATCAAACCGACCAACTCATTTGCAAACTGCACAATGACAATATTTTCTCTAAGATTTGGATGCATCTCCTCACTAAAGTGTTCTCTTACATCCAAGATTGGCAATACCTCACCCCTTAAAGTGATGTAAGAGTTATCCCTCATCACCTCTTTCATCTTAGGTGTAAGTTCTATACACTCTCGAATCATCTCTAAAGGGATAATATATTTAGTATTTCCAGCCTGAACTAAAAAGCCATCTATAATAGCAAGTGTCAAAGGAAGTCTTATAGTTATGCGAGAACCTTTTAACTCAGTAGAATCGACTTCTAAACTTCCTCTTAATAACTCAATATTACTCTTTACAACATCCATTCCAACGCCACGACCGGATATATCGCTAATTTCACTAGCAGTTGAAAAACCTGCTTCAAAGATTAGGTGGTTTATCTCTTTATCACTGAGTGTTGCTTCAGAAGATACAATCCCTTTTTCAATAGCTTTTTCTAAAACTACCTTTTTATTGATTCCGCCACCATCATCTTCTATCTCTATAACAATCATACCTGCATCTGTAAAAGCTCGAAGTATGATACTTCCCTCTTCACTTTTACCTCTCTCTTTTCGTACTTTTGGCATCTCTACACCGTGATCTACAGAGTTTCTAAGCATATGAACAAGCGGATCAGAGATCTTCTCAATCACTGTCTTATCTAGCTCTGTCTCTCCACCCTCAATAGTAAAACTTATCTGCTTGCCCAGCTTTTTAGCAGTATCATTCACAATGCGGCGAAGCTTAGTGAAACTCTCTTCAACAGGCATCATTCTCACACTCATTATGTTATCTCGCACATCTTCAAGAAGTAGTTTAAGCTCCTCAACTGACTCAATTAATTCACTATTTTCACCATTTTCATTATCGGCTACTAATGTTTCTATTTTCGCATTTGCGATGACAACTTCACTCATCTGATTTATAAGAAGATCTATTTTGGCAGAGTCAACTCGCAGAGACTTAGCCATCTCTTTTTTTACAACTTTCATATCTTTTGAAATTGGTTTTTCTACTAAAACAGGAGTACTTTCTTGCATCTGTATTTGAGCTATCTCTTCTTGG
>JAYEPE010000324.1:0-1659 GCA_034723735.1 Campylobacterota bacterium
TAATATTTCAGTTGATCAATTCTGGTGGTGGTGGGTAGTTCACTTATGGGTTGAAGCTACATGGGAAGTTTATGTTGGTGCTCTTGCTGCTTATGGTTTGATTACTATGATTGGCGCACACCGTAAAACTGTTGAAATGTGGTTATGGATTGAGGTAGCTATGCTATTTGGTTCAGGTATCCTAGGTTTAGGTCACCACTATTTCTGGATTGGTACACCTGAGTACTGGTGGGAAATTGGAGCGCTATTTAGTGCACTAGAGCCATTACCATTGGTTGCGATGTTTATCCACGTTCTTTATGACTGGGGTAAAACTCAAGGTGAGCAAGATGCATCGGGTCAAGAAGTTTCGGTCATTAACAATAAACCTGCCTTTACATGGTTTGTTCTTAATGCATTTGGTAACTTCTTAGGTGCTGGTATTTGGGGATTCTTCCACACATTACCACAAGTAAACCTATATACTCACGGTACACAGTTTACATCAGCGCACGGTCACCTTGCTTTCTTTGGTGCATATGCAACGATTTTAATTGGTATGATGTATCTTGCTATTCAAGGTACTAACGGTATTAAAAACATGAAAAATACTGCTTCATCTATCTGGGCAGCAAGTATGATTACTGCTGGTGTTGTTGGTATGACAGTATCATTAACAATCGCTGGTTATGTTCAAGTTCTTATCTCTCGTGCACAAATGGGTGCTACTTGGGCAGGTTACTTTGATGGACAAAGCGGTATGTGGTTTGCACAAGCAATGGATTGGAGACTTATTATGGGTCTTGTAACGTTCATCGGTTTTGCAATCTTAATTAAAGATTTCTTGAGCATTGGTAAAGATGCTCGTCACGAAAGATAGGGAGGTTTATTATGTTTGAACCAATGACAGATGTTGTACCTAGCTTTTTTGCTTGGTTAAATCAGGGTCCTTTGACCCTTACGATCTTTCTTCACACTGTAATTATTCTTCCAATGATTTGGATTTATAAGCAAGAGAAAGCACGTTTAGAAAACGAAGCTTAGTAGTTATTAGTTGACGAACCTTCGGGTTCGTTCTATCTTTTTTTAAGGAGAATAAAATGAGATTAAACAAAATCGTTACTTCAGTTGCTGCTTTAGCAGTAGTAAGTTCAGGTCTATTTGCAGGAACATCTAACATGGATGTTGAGAAGGTTTTTGAAAAAGAGTGTCAAGGTTGTCACGGTCCAAATCACGAAGGTGGTGTTGGTTCTGATCTTCGTCCTGCAGTAATAGGTAAGAAAAACTCTTACAAGCTTGCTGAAGCGGTACTAAATGGTGTTGCAGGTTCTGCTATGCCTCCATTTAAAGAGAAATTCTCTAAAGCTGATGCTGATAAAATGGTTGATTATCTTCAACATTTTAAAGGTAAAAAGATGGAAGTTCTTAGCATGGATAATGTTAAGGCAGGATGGAAACCACTTAATGACAGAATGAAATTCTTCAAAAAGTATCCACATGCTGTAGATGTTAAGAAAAATACTGATATCTGTTTCGTAACAGAGCGTGATGCTGAACGTGTTGCATTTGTTGATGGTACTAATGGTAAAGTTTTATCTAAGCACCCAGCTGGTTTTGCGGTTCACGTAACTGTAACTAACAAGCGTCAACCTCGTTATGCTTACTCAATCTCTCGTTCAG
>JAYEPE010000325.1:0-8743 GCA_034723735.1 Campylobacterota bacterium
AAGGGAGTGAGCAGGCTATTATCGATATCTTTGATAAATGGGAGCTTGATGCGGCTGTTGTAGGTGAAGTGACAAATACAGGTACGATGGAACTTTTCTGGCATGGTGAGAAATGTGCAGATGTTCCTGTTGATCCTGTAAGCGAAGAAGCGCCTGTACTAGAGCGTCCAATGACACGTCCTGCCTATCTTGATGGTTTAGCAAGTGTTACAATTAATGATTTTGATAGAGTAAGCAATCAAGAAGCCTTTGAAACGCTTATCTCTTCTATGGAAGTCGTTGATAAATCATGGGTGTATGAGCAGTACGACTCTATGGTTCAGACAAATACTATCAAAAAAGGAGGTATGTTAGATGCCTCTGTTATCCGTGTAAAAGAGAATGGCAAGGCACTTGCTATGAGTTCTGATTGTAATGTACGTTTTTGTTATGTTGATCCTAAGGGTGGCGCGGCTGCGGCAGTTATCGAAGCAGGGCGTAATGTTGCGATGAGTGGGGCACGTCCTTTAGCCATTACTGACTGTCTCAATTATGGAAATCCTGAAAATCCAGAAGTTATGTGGCAGTTTGGACAAGGTTGTTTAGGAATCAAAGAAGCCTGTGCCGAGCTTACTACTCCTGTAATTGGTGGAAATGTTTCACTCTATAATGAGACAAATGGCGTATCAGTTTTTCCAACACCATCTATTGCTACAGTGGGCGTTAATGATGATCAAAATAATGTCTTAATGTCTAGTTTTCAAAAAGAGGGCAATCTTCTTTACTTAGTAGGAAAAACAGATTCTGAATTTGGTGGTTCGCTTTATATGAAAGAGATCTGTCATACAGTTGCAGGAGAACTTCCCGCAATTGATTATAAGGCAGAACTTGCTCTTTGGGACTTAGTGATAGAAGCAAATAAAAAAGGGCTTCTTGAGTGTGCAAAAGATTTAAGCTCTGGTGGGGCAGCTATCGCACTTGCTAAAATGGCAGCAACTAGTGACCTTGGATGTCAGGTAAATATGAGCGTAAGTGATGAGCGTGATATTTTTGCTGAATCTATGTCTCGTGCGATTATCGAAGTAGCTCCAGAAAATGCAAAAGAGTTTGAATCAATGCTTGATGGTTTAGCCTGTGAAATGATTGGAACTGTTGGCGGAGATAGCTTTACATGCGCTGTGAAGAATGAGGAGGTGCCCTCGGGGTGCAATGATGTGAGTATGAGCTTAGTTGATCTTGATGCAGTTTATTTTGGGCAGTTTGCTAAGGTGATTGAGCAGGATATTTAACATAAAAAGTCCTTACAGTAAGGACTTGATTTATCTGAAATCTTTCTGAGTGATATCAATAGCTCCATACATATCTTTAATCTCTCCACCAAACTTCTTTACAAATGCTTCTGCGTCACTTTTGTTTTTAAAGACATACTTACTAATATGACTCATCGTTGAAGGTTTAGAACTTCCTACTACATAAAAAGCAGATGAAGCATCAATGAATTTCAGACTTTTCAAATCAACTGCTTGCGGATTTTTAAGAGTATTTCCTTCATTGAGATCAGCTACAAGACAGTGGATTGAGCAGTACTGTCTTGTGTGACCTTCATGTGTTGCTGCATGATTTGTTTTATAGAACTTTGGCAAATCCATACCACATTTGATACAAGAAGTTTTATCTTTTCCCTCTTGTAAAATGATGGCTTTATCTTCACTTACGGATTGAAATCGTCCTGATGAAACAGAGCTGTCTTTGCCTGCCATACAGCCTATAACGAGGAGGCTTATAAGGCTTAATAATAAAACTTTTAACATTATAAATTACTCAGTTTATGGATAAAGCGATATACTTCAGCCTTAGTAGCGTCATTGGCTTTAGTAGAATCAATAGCAATTTTTAAGCTAACACCATCTTTTCCAATATCAAAAGCACCATCACGTAGCCTAAAATATTTATGTAATAATTCATCATAATGTGTATTGAAATTTTGAAGTGCATCACCTTTTAGCTCAGAGAAAAGATCAGAATATTTGTTTACATGTAAGCCCGTCTTTTTCAAAATAGTCTCATTTGAAATATTGTGATTTTCTTTTAAATTTTGAAGGTACGAAGCGATTTCAATAATATCAAAACCCTCTTTTGCATTCAATAGATAAGGTAAAAAGAGAGCATCGCTATCACTTGCTTTGATGATATTGACAGATATTACATGTAAGCCTAAGGCTTTGGCTACGCTAAGGCGACGATTTCCATCTAATATTTCATATTTTCCATCAAGACTTCGTACAACAATAGGTTCTATCTGTCCTAGTGTTTCAATAGAGTGTTTTAAAGCATCTGTATCTGTATCTAAAAGTCTTAGGTTTATTTTACTTTCAAGCTCATCAATAGCAAGAGTCTCTTGAATATTATGATGCTCTTTGAAGATACCTTGGGTCTCTTGTTTTTCTACTTTTGTGCTTACATTATTTTTAAAGCTATCAAGATTTAGTTTTGCCATAATTATGCCTCCAGTGCTTTCTCTACTGCGTAGCTTAAGATACTATCAGCAGTAACAAGTTTTTTCTCTAACTCTTTTTTATACTCAATCAGTGGAATATGTAGGTTTTGTGACTCTTTAAAACGGGTGGAATCTTTGACGGTAAAGACATTTTGAATATTTTCACTCACTGCAAGATTTGCAATAGCTTCTATATAGACACCATGGATATTACTTTTTTTAACTTTATTTATAAAGATAGAATCTACTTTTACTATATGGTCGGTTTCATCGACTATCTCTTTTATCTCTAAGTTAAGTTCACTTAGCCCATTAACACTAAAATCTTCCGCATCAGTTACAATGCTAACATAGTCACTTGCAAAAAGTGCCATATGCAAGGAGAGTCCTGTTGATGGAGGTGTATCGATAATAATAAAGTCATAATCATCTTTTATAAGTTTAATAATATCATTGAGTTTTTTATGAGGCATAGTAAAAACAGAACGACTAAACTCTACAATACGCCCAAGTGAGAGCTCACTAGGAAGTAAATCAAGTGTAGCATTCTCAAACTCTATAGGTGCAATAAACTCTTTTACGGTATCACTATTCATCTCCTCTTTACGTGTCATTTTATCAAAAAGGTTTTTGATACTTGCTCCTGTAAAGTAACGATTTGCAAAGTAACGTGAAGAGTTAGCTTGTGAATCCATATCTACAAGTAAAACACGCTTGTTTAAAAGTGCCATATTGTAGGCGAAATTTGCAGCGATAGAAGTTTTACCTACGCCACCTTTTAGATTAGAAAATGAGATGACTTTTACGCCATTTTTATTTTTAAAAGCATCTACTGTTGTTTCATTAGCTTCAAATTTTTTAAACTCTTTGGGTTTTTGCATGCCTAATTTTTCTAAGGCATAATCAACTAAAAGCTGCGGAACGTGGTAGGTATCACGTGTGGCAGAACTTTTCTTGATATTGGGGATGATGTTATTGTCAAGGAGTTCTTTAGTTTTATCAGCATTTAGGTGCAAAATCTTAGTAATGTTATTGAGTTTGTAAACTTCCATATGATAGTCCCTTCCTACGAAAAATAAGATAAACTATTATATAGATAGAGTTCTTAATCTTTAATCATATGTGGCTTTGAACGAAATAAAATGATTAAAACACTCAAAAGAGCACCTAAAAATACAATAGTATAACCAGTAGGTAAGTCATAAAAGTAAGATACTACTATAGCTACAATGCTAAAGAACCAACCAAAGGCAAAGCTTACATGTAAGGGATTGAAGCGTTTTTGATTTGTACCAATAAGTGCTGGAGCTATAAGTAAAACAAAAACTACTAAGACTCCAGCAAGTGAAACTGATGAAGTTACAGTTAGCGCAAGCAGAGAGAAAAATGAGAGCTCTTTGATAAAACCAGTGAGTCTAGGATAGATTTTCCACAAAACAAAGGCTATAGCTAAGTAAATGAGTGCACTTTTGATAACATCCTCAAGCGGTGTAAAGAGTATATCACTTGCAAGTAGGGATTTAAAATGCTCCATACCCTCAGCAGAGTGAGAAAGTACCATCATGATTCCACTTGCCCCTAAAACATATAGCAGTCCGATAAAGGCCTCTAAGTGAAGTTTTCTCTGTGAAGCAACAGCTATTATAAAAGCACTAAGAAGTGCAAACAAAAGAGTTAAAACGTAAAAATACTCTTCATGAAAATAGCCCAAACTGATTGCTGAACCCAAGGCTGCAAATTGAGCAATGGCTAAATCAGTAAAGATAATTCCACGCTCTAATATCCCCATACCAAACCAAGAGTGCAACATCACTAAGATAATAACAAGTGCAATGGGAACTAGTAGTATATCTATCATTGTATAGCACTTGTTAAATAGTCAAAAAGTCCACGTAAATCTTCTATGGTCTCTAAGGCTCCAATATCATGAGGCATAATAATAAGTTTTATACCTGTTTTTGAGACAATATACTTTGCAGTTTTTGTAGAGTGGTAAACATCATGTAAAATACAGCATGGTTTTTCACTTTTAATTTTTTTAATAAGCTCAATAGTGTGACGTGAGGATGGAGGAATCCCTGGAAGTGGCTCAATTGTAGCAACACTCTCAAGACCATAACAGCGATTAAAATAGGCAAGATTATCATGAAACTGAATAACTTTCATGCCTTTTTTTGGACTCATTTTTTCTTTCCATTCTTTCAGATAGAGATTCCACTCTTTTTCAAATCTACTATAGTTCTTTTCATAAATTTCATAATGCTCACTGTTAATACGTATTAAAAAATCACGAATTGTTTGAGCAATTATAATAATATTATTTGGATCAAGATGAAAATGGGGATTTCCATCAGGGTGAATATCACCACCAGCTCTATCCACGCTTTTAGGTTTATGAATAAGCTCTATATGGTGGGATAGATTGAGAAAATTAGGTGATCCTGCCTTTGTTTTAGGATTATTAGCACGACGAATAAGAGGTGGTAACCAACCAATTTCAAGCTGTCCTCCATTCATAATAAGCGCATCCGCATTGCGCATTTTAGCAATAAGTGAGGGGCGAGGAACCACAAAGTGTGGATCCCAATTCCCTTTCGCTAAAACAACAGTTTTAACATGATCGCCACCTATTGTTTTACTAATTGCACCGATAAAAGGGTATGATACCGCAATATTAAGATGGGCAAAAAGCACACCATGTAAGCTAATAAATAGCAGTAAAAATTTCATTAACACTCCTAAAAAGCGTGGGCTCCATGAGCCCCTATAGAGATATTTGCTTGAAGCATAAGGGTATTTACATGTTGCTGTTCACCCTCTTCATTATATAAAGCATTGTTATTATTGTATTGTAATCTAAAACGGCTAAATTCACTAGGATGGTACTCAATCATAGCACTATAGCGATTAAAATCATTTGGTAAATCTACGGTGACACTGTTTTTTTCAACATCATTTTGATAGATTAAATCATAGCGTGCTCCCATCCTCCAGTTTTTGTTCATTCCGTAAACAAGTTGGCTGTAAAAACCGCTCTGATTTTTTTGAGTTTGGGCTGACTTATCGGTTCCGATGGCATAAGTTCTACCATCCATTTTCCGCATCATCCACTCTGATTGCCATGATAAAAAACTGTAAGAGTCATAATAGTGTTTTACAGTCAAATCTGCACCATAAAGAGAGGTCATTCCAGAAAAGGCGTGAGGATTCTCTTCATCTTCACTATGATCGATGCGACTACTGCCTCGTGCATAAGATATTCCAGGCATAATAGTAGTATCTCCAATATCATAAGCTGTTTTGATATAGCCTACAAAAAGTCCAGGAGCATCAGCTGCATCTATAAGGGGATCTTCATTATCACCAATAGCGCCAATACCAAAAGTCTGTGCATTTTCTCCTTGAAGAACTTCAACTCCAAGCATTAAATACTCTGAAAAAGGTGCAAGGTATTGAAGCTGTACACCAATTTCATTAATTCCATGCATACCTAAAAAAGCATCATATACTAGAGGCATTTCCCCAAAATCCCAATAGTGGTGGTGTTGTTCATTTATACGTCCAAAATTAGAGTTGAACTTTCCTGCACGTAGTCGTAAGCCTTGGGGAAGTGAAGTAGTTGTGAAATAAGCCTCTTCAATAGCGACCCCATGTTCACTAAAGTGAAATACACCATCCATAGTAAAATAAGGATCAACTGAGCTTGACATTACGAGTTCTGCATAGTTAATGTTAAATCCATTATTTGCATTATACGTTGCATGAGCATGTTCACCATGTGCATGTGAACCTATAAGTCCATGTGCAATTCCAGGGATTTCCAAATGGGAGACTTCGGTATCTGTTTTATTTCTATTGACAAAAGAAGCATCAAGAATCAGTGAAATATCAGGCATATATTGTGACTGCGTAAAACTGCGTTTTTCAACAGGTAAAACTTCAGCCGCGCCAAAAAGCAAGCTAGACGTGAGCGTAGATAAGAGTATTAGTTTTTTCATTAGATTTCCTAAATTAATAAAGTGTTGTAAGAAGAGTACTATGATCATGTGCAGTACTGATTGTACTTAAAATGAGTAGTAAAAGTACAAGGTGTTTTACATGTAAAGTCATGATTTTAGCATTGTATCCAATTTTCATAAAGCCGAGAAAGTTCTTTTAAAGTTTTAAAAAGTTACCTAAAATATCATGCCCAAACTCACTCATGATAGATTCAGGGTGAAACTGCACACCATAAATAGGTCGGTCTTTAATCTGCAAGGCCATAATCTCATTATCATCACCACTATACGCAGTGGGTATAATTGTCTTAGGAATACTCTCTTTTTCAACAATCAAAGAGTGGTAGCGTGTTGCAATAAACATTTCAGGCAATTTATTAAAAATAGCACACTCTCCATGGCGTTTCATAGTAGAAGTTTTACCATGCATCATATTCGTAGCACGAATAACCTTTCCACCAAAGACTTGAGCAATACTTTGATGTCCCAAACAAATACCTAAAAGAGGCTTTGTATCTTTAAAATATTCAATTACAGCTAAACTCACACCTGCTTCATCCGGCGTTGCAGGACCAGGAGAGATAATTATTTTTTCAGGGTTTAAAGCAATAATCTCATCTAATGTCAGCTCATCATTACGAATAATTTTAAGATCCGCGCCCAACTCTCGACAATATTGCACTATGTTGTAAGTAAAACTATCGTAATTATCTATCATTAAAATCATATTATTCATATCCTCTATAAAGCCCTATTTATAGGCTTTTTTTCATATTAAATTTATTCTACTTTGTTGGCATTATACTGTAAATATCGTTTCATATCACTTGTAAGACGAATCCGAAAAATATCTTGTTTTAAACAGTTGTGCACTTACCTTGGAGGCTTTTCTTTATATTCAACCGTTAGCATCGTAATGTCATCACTCTGTTCACATCCATCACAAAATTTTGGCAAAAAGTCTATTAAAGGATACAATTGAAACATAATATTGACTTCGTAGAGTTCTTTTGAAAGATGAATTTCAAAAAAATATTATTAACAATTAACATTATTTTAAGCTTAAAATATTAGTTTAAACAAACTATATCGAGCATTTTGCTAGAATAATGAAAAATTAGAATGGAAGGAAAAATAAGATGCAAAGAAAACTAATAAGCTTTGATTGGGCAATAAAAAGAATACCAAGAAGTAAAGCGAACTTTGAAATCTTAGAGGGTTTTTTAAGTGAACTGCTAAAAGAGAATATTACTATTTTAGAAGTTTTAGAATCTGAATCAAATCAAGATTTCAAAAATGATAAGTTTAACCGCCTCGATATAAAAGTTAAAAATCAAAAGCAAGAGATAGTCTTAATAGAGATTCAATATGATAGAGAAATGGATTATCTGCAAAGAATTTTGTATGCCTCATCTAAAGCAATTTCAGAACATATGAAAGAGTCTGACTCTTATGCAAAAGTAACTAAAATTATATCAATATCTATTCTTTATTTTGACTTTGGGGATGGGGACGATTATATATATAAAGGCACTACAAACTTTATAGGAGTTCATAATCATACACAATTGAAACTCAATGAAAAACAAAAAGAACTATATAGAGTGGATAGTGTTCAAAGTATGTATCCTGAATATTATCTAATTAAAATAAGAAACTTCAATGACAACTCAAAAGATACTTTAGATGAATGGATTAACTTTCTAAAAAATGAGACTATATCTGATAATGCAAAAGCTCAAGGACTTTTAAAAGCTAAAGAAACATTAGACTATCTAAAAATGGATGATAATGAAAGAGCAGACTACGAGAGCTATCAAAAATCACTTCACGACCAAGCAAGTGCTTATGAATCTACTTATGTAATAGGAAGTATTGAGGGAGCAAAAAAAGAAAAGTTAGAAATAGCAAGAAAATCATTAGAGCAAAAAATAGACTTAGAAACTATTAAAATAATCACCGGACTAACTGATACAGATTTATCAAACCTTTCAAATTTTGGTTCAATGATGGATTAGAAAAAATAGTAGATTTAAAGAATTATATACATTCAAAAAAACATCCATTTTTTCAACCATTGAAAGAAGTTGATGAATTTAAAAAATTTCAAGTACACAAGACATTAGTTTGGGATAGCGGAGTAGATATAGCACCAGAGTATTTACACGATAGGATATAATAAATTGTAGGAGGTAGCAAGGTAAGGCTTGTTATCTAGTTTATGGAATTATTAGGGTGAATAAAGGAGATATTAAAATGCAAAGAAAAC
>JAYEPE010000326.1:0-8730 GCA_034723735.1 Campylobacterota bacterium
ACCTACGGCTACATAAATTACATACGTCTTGTTCGCGATTACAATTATATCATAAAAAAAGCTACTCCGTAACGATAGCAAAACTCAAATCATTAATCTCACTATGCTTTTTAACAAAGGTATTTAAATCATCTAAACTTAAATTAGAAATTAGCTCTAACTCTTTTGCTGCGTGACCTAGTTCTTGTCCTTTGTAATATTCTAAAAAAGTACGTGAAAGACGTTGTGAAAGTGTCTCTACTCTAAGTGGCTCTGAGCCAAGTAAAAACTTTTTAGCATGATCGAGTTCAGCTTGTGTGACCCCATCTTTTACAAAATCAGCAATGACCTCTTTTACGGTGGATTGTGCCTCTTTGAGCGACTCAATTTTTGTCTGTAGATAGCCACTAAAAGCACTATGAGAGGCACTCACACTCACGCGTGCATAGGCAGAGTATGCAAGTCCACGTTTTACACGAATCTCTTCCATCAGACGACTTCCAAAACCACCTGCACCTAAAATATAGGTTGCAACACGTGCCTTATAGTAATCAACATCGTTTACTTGCATATGAAACGGTGAACCAAAGTAGATATATGCCTGTTCTGTTGTGCGTTTTAAGATTGACTCTTGAATTTTTGGATTGGTAGTGACGCTTATAGCCTCACCCCTTTCACCTTTTTGTAGTTTTGAGACTACTTTAGTAACAGATTTTTTAGCTTCACTATCACTAATATCACCACCAACAACAGCTATGACACGCTCACTAACTAGATGCTTTTTCAAAAATGCTTTAATCTCATCAAGAGAGATAGATTCAATAAGCTCAATTGTCCCATCTGATGGATACTCCAAAGAAGAGTTTGGATATTGTAATTTTTTTAGTTCACTTGATGCCACATAATCAAAATCACTCTCACGACGTTTTAATCCACCAATAGAGATAGTTTTAATTTTTTCTAAAGTTTTTTCTGTGATATTAGGATCTTGAATCAATGAAATTAACTTTTCAACTCCTTCTTCAAACTGATCTTTAAGGCAACTTAGCTCCATCACAAAGGTTTCTGTTCCTATGTTTGTGCTAATATGAATTGCTTTGGCTTCTAAAGCTGCTGCAAAAGCATTTGAACCTAGTGTTTTAGTTCCTTCATTCATCATCTTAGCACTCAGTTTTGCTAAACCTGAACGATTTGCATCTTCTATATGCCCACTATTAATAAATATAATCTGCATCGAGACAATAGGAAGACGTTTGTCTTGCTCATATATAAGTGGTACTGCGGTTTCATTAATCGTAATTTTTTCTAAGCTTGCTGCCATAAGTATCTGTCCAAGTGTTAAAATAAGTAAAAATAATCGCATCATGCGAAGGCCTCCAAAGTTTCATATGCGGTATTTCGTATCGCAGGAATCTCTCCAATATCATGAATTAAACTCACCATCTCTTCTTTTGCCATGCGAAAACCCGCTCCCGCTGAGCGTACTACATTCTCTTCCATCATTGTTGAGCCTAAATCATTGGCTCCAAACATAAGTGCCATTTGACCAATATATGGTCCTTGTGTTACCCAAGAGCTTTGGATGTTTGGCACATTATCTAAATAGAGACGTGCAACTGCTAAGAGACGTAAATAACGATTTGAAGAGGGTTTATCCATATCGGGAAATTGTTCTAAAAGCTTGGTGTTTTCACCCTGAAATGACCACATAATAAAGGCACGAAATCCTCCTGTCTCATCTTGAAGTTCTCTTACCATATCAAGGTGTTCAATAATCTCTTCATCTGTTTCTAAAGTACCATACATCATCGTAGCCGTTGACATAATACCAAGCTTATGCGCTTGGCGATGGATATCTACCCAAACATCTGAATCAATTTTACGTGGGGCAATAATATCACGAACTCTATCACTTAATATTTCAGCTCCCGCTCCAGGAATCGAAGCTAAACCCTTTACATGTAAGCGTTTTAGCACCTCAGTAACACTAATGCGTGAGACCTTGGCAATATAGTCAATCTCTATAGATGAGAAGCCATGAATGGTGATTTGAGGATACTTACTATGTATATGTTCAACTAAATCTTCATACCACTCTATTTTGAGTTTAGGATGCACACCCCCTTGAAAAAGTATCTGCGTTCCACCAATCTCTAAAAGTTCATCAATCTTGGCATCTATCTCTTCAAATGTTAGTACATAAGCATCAGCATCTTTCTCATGACGATAAAAAGCACAAAACTTACAATCTACCCAGCAGATATTGGTATAGTTAATGTTCCTATCGACTACAAAAGTAGTAACACCCTTGGGGTGTAGCTCTTTTTTTCGAGCACTAGCCATTACTCCAAGCTCTTTTAAATCTGCATTTGTAATCAAATCAAGAGCTTCTGATTTGCTTATGCGTTTTATCGCCATCGTCGTTCCTTTGTTCTTCTAAAAAATAAAAAGTAAGCTAAGAAAAGCGCTACTGTCGCACCGCCACCTATCTGTATCCACGCACTGAGATGCAAAGTCTTATTTAAAATATCATCATGCATTTTATTATCAATTTCTATCTCTGTCATCTGAGCTACATGGCTCATTGCTGAAATGGCCAAGTCACCCTCAGGAATACTTTTATGACATGATAAGCAGACCCCACGACGGTCAACTTTTGCACGTTGTTTTTCACTTAAAGGAGCTGAAAGCTTAAAGTGATGTCCGACGGTCTGTACCTGCGTACCATTTTTATCAATCATTACCGAATAATCATGTTTTAAATTAGGTATGGCAGGGACTTGAATATTATACTGTTTGGGGATAATTTTTCCATCCCCATTCATCAATTCTGCAATAGCATTTTTACTTGGATCATGGACTAAACGTCCCCCACCAATTCCATATCCAAGCGCTTTATCACTGGTATGACAACTCTCACAAGTCCGTGCTCTTTTTTGAATGGTATGAGGCTGAACTGGTGACATATCTATACCGTTTTGTCCATCTTTGCCTGCACCTTCAACATTTGGGATTTTAAAGATATGGTTTTGTAAAAGAGTATTGCCCTCTTTGCCTACGACTGTAACTGTTACTTGACAACCTGGGATAGTAGGCGAAATACGTCCCTCTCCATTTTGACTCAGCGCAGGGTCTTCCCAGCGCATAAAAGAACGGGTTTCAGTGACTTCTCCATCCACAAGATATTTTTTCAAATCACGCATACCGCCCGTTGTTCCATGCATATCTTGATCATGTGAAGCCATCAGATAATCAGGGTGCTGTTTGCCATCAGAGTAATCTATCTTTACATGGCAACCATAACATTGCGGTGCCCAAGTAGCATGGCAGGTGTAGCACTCCATATTTTCCGTATGTGCATCAATCTGATCCATAGCAATAAGTGCTTCTTTGGAAAGTTTTTTCTCTTCTTTAAGCGTTTTGAGTGGAGAGAGGATAATATCTTTTCCACTTGAAAGTTCCATTTTTATTTTATTGCCAACTTTATGGGCTTTTGTAAGTGGATTTCCACGTGCAGAAAGTAAATAACCCTCCTTGGCTTTGGATACACTTCCTTTTTTAAGATACTCGGCTACTGTGGTAGTCACTCCTCTAGCTTTACCAGTTTTTGCTGTAGTATTAAACTCATCGCTATAACCTAAAGGCAGTTCCCAAGGATATTTTTTTGTCGTTCCGTGGCAATCTTGACACTCTATCTCTACTGCCGCAAGATTTGCCCCTGTTAAAAAACCATCCCCATGCATATCATTTGAGGTATGGCAATCTTGACAGAGCATCCCTTTTTGATAATGCACATCTTTTTGCATCTGAATATAATGTTTTGTATGCAGTTTGGGTTGCGCTTCACCATGCGCACCATAGGTCGCATTAAAAGGTGTCTCCATTAGACCTTGATAAGAAACTCCAATTCGTTTTCCACGATTATGACAGGTTGAGCAAGTCTCTACGGGGATACCTGAAAATTCTACATCATGCACTTTCACTTTTACATCACGAGAAGATTGGATAGAGTGGACAAGTAGTTTTCCTGGTTTTTTGGAGATAGTCTTATCTTTACCCTCATAAAGACCATTGTTTGAGTAAGGAATATGACATGAGGAACAGCCAATCCCACGATAATCACCCCGTTTTTGACGACCTTTTGAGCCTGTATGGCAACGCAAGCAGTCTTGACGTAGATAAGTATAAACCGCTAAAGATGGATCTTTTTCAACCTCATCTGCTGTGGGCGCTGGTGGGAGTTCTTGCATCTCTTTGGGAAAAGCTTGTGGTTCAAGTTCACTTAATTTCTCCATATAAGCACGGTAGCTTTCAGTTCCTAAGCGCTTATGTGGGTCGGAAGGATTTTTAGTATTGTAAGTGCCGATATCATGTTTATAGCCATTTTTACCACCAAAGCCCCAAAGTGCGCCTTGGATTTTTCCCTGTTCGCTCATCATGAGTGAATTCATCTGAGCGCTCACCTGCTCTTGATGGCACATTCCACAAGTATGCTCATTTATCCACGTACTTCCTGGTGCTGGATAGAACTCTTTTGGACCCTTATGGTTTAAAAAATACGATACAGTTCCGCTGTGAGCCTCTGCCTTATTGATACTTTTAGGGTTTCCGCCATGACAGACGATACAGTCATTGCCTACATGTCCGCTCTTTTTTGCAACTTCTTGAATAGCCTTCATCATCCCTGAGTGAGGATCACGAATATCTTCTATTCCTTTATGGCATGTAATACAACTATTTGCTGCAAAAAGAGTGTTACATGTAAGGATAAAAAGGAATAGAAGAGTGCGCACTAAGAGTCTTTAGAGATAGCGTCTAATACACCATTAATAAATTTTGGAGACTGTTCGCTTCCAAAAGCTTTTGTGACTTCAATCGCTTCATTAATAACCACAGGAGGATCTAGTTGTGTAAACATAATCTCATAAGCACCAAGGCGTAAAGTAGCACGTTCAATTGAGCCTAAACGATCAAAATCCCACTCTTTGAGATGTTTAATAATTGCTTCATCTACTTTTTCAAGATGATCCATCACTCCTCGAAACAGAGTCATTGCAAACTCTTTTTGTTTGTTGCGAATTTTTTTATCTTCTAAAATTTCATCTGTATATTCGCCAATAGATTGATTGCCTAAATCAAAAGCATACAGTAGGCTTACTACTGCCATTCTAGCATGATGTCTAGTAGCCATAATTATATATTCTCATATAAGTCTAGCATTTCAATAACTGTTGTCATTGCTTCAAAGCCTTTATTTCCAGCTTTTGTTCCTGCACGCTCTATCGCTTGTTCTATTGTATCTGTAGTTAATAGCCCAAAAGAGACAGGTTTTGCATATTTAAGTGAGATAGTTGCTATCCCTTTTGTTGCTTCAGCAGAGACATAATCAAAATGAGGTGTTGAGCCACGAATAACTGCGCCAAGAGCACAAACTGCATCATATTTGCCACTAGCTAATAGTTTGTCAATTGCCATAGGTAACTCAAAAGCACCAGGAATTAATACATGAGTGATATCACTCTCATCACCACCATGACGATCAAAAGCATCTTTCGCACCTTCAACTAAACGATCTACGATAAAGTGATTCCAACGTGTACTGATAATGGCAATTTTTTTACCATTTGCTACTCTTAATTTACCTTCTATAAGTTGCATATTATTCCTTAATTATATTTGTAATATTTATTAATGTTTCACTTAAGCTTTTTAACTGCTCTAGTTTTATCATATTTGGTCCATCACTCAAAGCAATAGACGGGTCAAAGTGGGTTTCAAAGAAAAAGCCATCTACACCACTCGCAGCAGCTGAACGTGCAAGGTATGGAATCATACTTGAATCACCGCCTGTAGTTCCATTGCCAGAGCCTGGCATCTGTACAGAGTGTGTAGCATCAAAAATTACGGGTGCAAATTCTCTCATAATTGGTAAGGATCTCATATCTACAACAAGGTTTCCGTAACCAAAAGAGCTTCCACGTTCTGTTAAAAGAACACCATGTTTTTTTGCATTTTCAAAATTCACTTCATCACAGCCACGAGTTTTAAGTACTTTTAAGACAGAATATTTCATATCATTAGGGTTCATAAACTGTCCCTTTTTGATATTTACAATAGCATCAGTTTTTGCAGCAGCTACTAACAAGTCTGTTTGACGGCATAAAAATGCAGGTATCTGCATCACATCAACCACTTCAGCCACAGCCTTTACTTGATGACTTTCATGAATATCAGTCAAAAGCTTATATCCAAAATCATCTTTTACTTTTTGAAGAAGCTTTAAACCCTCTTCTAAACCAGGGCCTCGAAAACTATCTAATGATGTACGATTTGCCTTGTCATAACTTGCTTTGAAATAAAATTCAAAACGTGTGTCATTTTGAAAATGCTCTAAAGATTTTGCAATCTGAAAAACATTTTTTTCACTTTCAATGACACAAGGTCCTGAAATTAAAATCATTCAGCTTCCTTTTTAAGAATATCTGTATCAAATTTTCGTTTGGCACTTTCATCAACAGCCTCATTTAAATCATGTTTAAGATCATTAAATGTAACACCTGTTTCATGCGTATAATAGACCCAGCCTGCTAAGGCAACAAAAATGAATGCAAACATCCATTTATCATGTTTTAATGAAAGCAGTGCCATGAGCGAAAATGCACCTAATACAATATAATAAAGATTACCATCCATCAGAGAGCCTTTTTTTATTTGGATTATAGCATTTTATTTGCTCTTAGCAACCAATAGACCACTACTAATAATAAGAAATATACCAAAAATCATGAACATATCAGGAAAACTATCTCCTAGCATGAAGCCTATAGCAATGGAAAATACAATATTTGTATAGCTTATAGCTCCAATAATACCAGCTTGAGACTCCCCATAGGCCTTAGTCATATAAATTTGCGCTAAGGTCGCAAAGATACCCATACCAACAATATAAACCCACACTATGCCTTGGGGCATAATAAATTCTCCAAAGATAAAATCTAAATTATTCTCAGGTACATAGGGGGCTAAAAGCATTAAAATCAATGGTCCTATAGTACCCACACCCATAAATGATAAGACAATAGCTCGAGTATCATAATATTTTTTTAGCTCTCTTACGGATGTATAGGCAAGTGCTGCACCGATTCCACTAAAGATACCAAGCCAATCAGTTTTAGCTAGTGCTAAGCCTGTAGGTTTTGTGATAAATACAATGCCAATAAAACCTATCATAATAGCTATCCATCCTTGACGTGATAGTTTCTCGTTTAAAAAAAGCCATGCAAAAAGTGCGGTAAAAATAGGTGAAGTCTTAGAAAATGTCATTGCATCTCCAAGTGGAATATGTGCAATATTATAAAAAAAAGCTAAGAGTGCTATAAAACCCATAAGTCCACGAAAAAAGAGTAAAAAAGGTTTTCCACCCTTATGTTGCATCGGTTTTCTTAAAATTGCAGCACCAATAAGTAGTACCCCAAAAACATTTCTAAAAAAAACAACTTCAACAGAACTCATTGATCCTGATGAGAGTTTTGCAAAAGCTCCCATAATTGCAAATAGAAATGAGGAGAGTAGCATATAGCGTACACCAAGGTCAATTTTAGTAAATTTATCTTTCATTTGGCTCTTTACATGTAAAATACGGTGCAATTATACACAAGGCAAATTTATTATGACATCATTAATTATCTATGGAATTATTTTTTATATTCTTTTTAGAGTATATCGAGGGTATAAACGTTTTCAAAAAGTCTATTATTCACAAAAGCATTTTCAAAATTTTAAAGTTACTAAAGAGTCACTTCATAGCAGTGAACTTGGTCTTTTTATAGCACTTATAGCAAAAGTAGCAAAGGCAGATGGAAGAGTTCATGAACTTGAAGCGGAGCTTATCAATAATATGCTTAATGATATTGCAAAAGTTTTTCCTCAAAAAGATCAAGCAAAAGCTTATCTTAAAGAGATTTTCAATGAAGAGAAAAAACGTGCTAATAATATTGATGAAGTTGCTTCAGCACTTTATATCGCCATTAGAAATGACCAGCAAAAACGTCACATGATGTTGATGTTTTTAATTAATTTAGCTTTTATTGATGGACATTTTTCTAATCAAGAAGAGCGTCTCATTCTTAAGATTGCCTCTTTCTTACATGTAAGTCAAAATGAACTTGATGCAATGATTTCTAGATTTTCTCAGATGCACTCAGGAGCAACAACACAAAGCTCTATTGAAGATGCCTATAAGCTTTTAGAAATACAAGAAGATGCCTCTTTAGATACTATTAAAAAAGCCTATAGAAAAGCGGTAAAAAAACACCACCCTGACTTAATGAAAGCGCAAGGTAAAGATGATGCATATATTGAAGAAGCAACACAAAAAGTACAAGAAATTAATGCTGCTTATGAGATGATTAAAAAAGTAAGGTAAGCGTCTTAATCATCATGTTCCTTTGGTAAAAAAGATGAGATGACCTCGGTCACTCCATAATCTTGATTATCATTGATAATCATCTGTGCCATTACTTGAGTATCTGTATTGAAAATAAGAGGTGCTACAAAATTTACGGTAGATTTTTCTATAGGTTTTTGAATCATGACAATATTAAAAATAAGTAAGTTTGAATTATCATCAATTTCTAATTTTTCTTGTAAGATTGAAGGAATGTCAAATTCATAATCACGAAGTATAAAAGGATTAATCAAAGTAAAAGAAGGTTCTACAGCATCGACTGATTGTAGGCGCATAAATATATC
>JAYEPE010000327.1:0-31231 GCA_034723735.1 Campylobacterota bacterium
TCCATTTCGAACCCAGAAGCTAAGCCCTTCTTCGCTGATAATACTGCAGGTTTCACTTGTGGGAATGTAGGTCGCTGCGTAGTTCTTTTGGATTCTTTTTATTTATCTCTTAGTTTTTCTTTTTTTTATTTGACTTTAACTTTAATTTACTACAATTTTCTTATGACTATTAATCCTAAATTGTTTGATTATTCAATCGCCTCATCCATCGCCATTATCATCTTATCGTGGTTTCTTTGGATTAAAACCTTTTTCACGAACAAATATTTTTTTAGAATCTAAAAATATATGCCCTATTGATTGGTGTTTGTAGTTTTGAAATCAGCATATATTGCGAAGTGGTCTGAGTATCCTTTACCTACATGTCGTTTTGGATAATTTCGACTTCTTTGCCAACGATAAGGTTTGTTGTATTTGATTAGATATTTTGGATCAAATCGGTTTATGCTTCCTTGTATGTACTCTATACCTTTGTTATCTATGAGTCCTTTGCTGATAATTATATTATCTAAAGTCTCTTTTGAACCTTTATAAGAGTGAGTCCATCGCTTAGAGCTTTTAGCATCGTACCAAAGATTATATAAGCATTTGTTACATGCAAGAAGAGCTTTTAGTGATACAGCTTGATTTTTATGCAATGTTTTAAGAGTGTGATTGATGCCTGTTTTACCTCTGGTATCATTGTGTCTACGTTTTTTCTTAAAAAGTAAGTACTCTTCATAGTGACTGTTTAAATCCCCCATGATTATAATTGCTTTATCATGCCCAAGTGTATCGAGTCGTTTTTTAAGTATCTTTGCAGATACTATACGTTTACTTTCTGGGCCACTTTTAGCTTTCCAATGATTATTGAATATGTAGAGGTCTTGGCCATTAATATTAAGTTTAACTTCTAAAATATTTCGATATTTTCTACTTGAAGTTACCCATAATTCCTTTGAGTATATGATTGGGTATCGACTTAGTAGGGCAACTTTAATTGTGGTATTTTTAGCATTTGCAAAAGAGTAGTATTTATAATAGAGCCCATGAGCTTGTAAGTTTTTTTTTAAATCTTTGAGAGCTTGTAAGGATTCTATCTCTTGCAAACCTATAATATCTGGATTAATATCTGCGATGACTTTAGAAATATTATTTAATTTTTTTGTCTGATTTTTTATATTCCATTGCCATGAAGTATTGGGTATGTATTCTACATATTCTCTATTGTCATATTTGAGATCAAAAAGATTTTCTACATTATAGCTTGCAACACGCACGTTTTCTCCAAAAAGTAATGTTGTTAAACTTATTAAAAACAGTAACCGAATCACGCTATGCCACTAAGGCGCAATAAGCTTTGTGTTTTAGGGTCTCTTCGCATGAGTTTGCGAAAAAGTTTTTGCATACTTTGACTTCCGCCTTTTGATAAAATAATATTTAAATAATCTTTTCCAATTTTTGTATTAAATATTCCTTGATCAACTATAGCAAAATAAGCATCTGCGCTGAGTACTTCTGCCCATTTATAGCTGTAATAACCTGCCCCATAGCCTCCCGCAAAAATATGTGTAAAGCCATTTTGGAATTTATTATATGATGGTGGCTTAATGAGTGATGTGGCTTCTCGTATACTATCAAGAAGGTTTTGAATTTCATCTCCAGAGTGAGAACTCATATGAAGTTTAAAATCAAAACTTGCAAATTCAAGTTGACGTAACATTGCCATAGCTGATTGAAAGTTTTTTGTGCGTTCAAGACGTGCAATCATCTCCTCGCTAAGTATTTCACCTGTTATGTGATGCTTTGCAAAAAGTTTTAAAACTTTAGGTTCATTAGCAAAATTTTCTAAAAATTGTGATGGAAATTCGACTGCATCCCATTCTACGCCATTAACCCCACTTACACCATTTTCATCAACAGTTGACAGCATATGGTGAAGTGCATGACCCATTTCATGAAAAAGAGTAACTACATCATCATGACGTAAAAGAGAAGGGCTCGTATCTGATGAAGCTGGAAAATTACAGACAATAAAAGCAGAAGCTAGTTGCTTCGTAGTATCTTCTTTTGTACAATGTGCTTGCCAATTATGCATCCATGCACCGCCACGTTTATCTTGACGTGCCTCTAAATCAAGGTAAAGGCGTGAACTGAGTTTACCATCAATGTATAAATCATAAGCAGATGCTTTTTCATTCCAAAGTTTACATGTAACTTTTTTAAATTCAATATCAAAGAGTTTTTGGAGAAAGTTAAAAAGACCGCTAACAACACTGTGTTGTTCAAAGTAAGGACGATACTCTTCTTCATCAAGGGAGTAGCGTTCTTTTTTAAGTTTCTGAGAATAATATGCTGTGTCGGAGCTTTTTAATGGCTCTTGACTCATGTTTTGAACTATTTTGAGCTCTTCTTGTGCCTGTTTTTTTGATTTATCCGCAAGTTCATCAAGAAAATTAATTACAGAATCTGTATCAGGAGCCATTTTGTTAGCAAGTGATAGTTGGGAATAATTTTTAAATCCTAATAGTTGTGCACTCTCAAGTCGTAAAGCAAGAAGCTCTTCAATGAGTTTTGCATTTTGAGGAGCACGAGTAGTATAGGCTCTATAAAGTTCTTCACGAATTTGACTATTGGGACCGTAAGTCATATAGGCAATATACGAAGGCATTTGTAGGGTAAATTTCCATGCAGGCTTGCCATCAATTTCACATAAGGCACTCTCTTTGTCGCTGATACTAAGACCTTCTACATCTGATGCATCAGTAATGATTTTTTCATAGGCATTTGTTGCATCAAGTACATTTTGAGAAAAATCATTAGAAAGTTCACTTTTTCGTAGATTAATAGCTTTTAGACGTTCTTTTTTTTCATCATTTAGTGCAGCACCACTTAGCTGGAAGTGTAATAGGTTTAAGTCTATTACACGCTTTTGTTCAGAGTTTAATTGAGTATATTCATCTGCTTTAATATCTTGAATTGCCTTAAAAATATTTAAATTTTGCCCAATTTCAGTACCGTAAGTGCTCATCAGAGGTAATGACTCAGCATAAACTTTTTGTGATAATTGAGAATTTTGTACAGCATTAATATGTGCAAGTGGTGTGAAAAACTGATCTAAATATTCATCTAGTAGCTCAAAAGGCTTAATGAAATTAGCATATGTTTTGTTTTGAATTGCTAAAAGTTCTTTAATTGTATTGCGGTTATTATCAAGTTTGTCTGAAAGTGTATCAATAAAAGTATCTAAATTGATATCAAATTCTAAAAATTGGGTAGTGTTCATGAATATCCTTACATGTAAAGTGATATTGTAGTCAATATAAAATAAAAGAACTGAATAATCTTCGTTACTCTCTGATACAAGAGTGTTTTAAAAGTGCTTTTCAAGCTTAATATTAAAGTAATTTTAAAGCGACTTCGAGATATAATTCCCCGATTTATTTAATTACATGTAAAGGTATTGTGATGAGCTCAAAGCGCGTTTTGGTAAAGTTTTCGGGTGAAGCGTTAGCAGGTGAAACAGGTCATGGTATTGATACTAAAATACTAAACTACATTTCTCAAGAAATTAAAGGTCTTGTTGAGGCTGGAATTGAAGTGGGCATTGTTATTGGTGGTGGGAATATCATTCGTGGTGTGACGGCTGCTCAAGATGGAATTATTGGTAGAACTGCTGGTGACTATATGGGAATGCTGGCTACTGTTATTAATGGTGTAGCGATGCAAGAGGCATGTGAACATGTGGGACTTAAGGTTCGAGTACAAACTGCTATCAAAATGGAGCAGATTGCAGAACCTTATATTCAACGTCGTGCTGTTCGTCATCTTGAGAAAGGACGTGTTGTTATTTTTGCTGCAGGTACAGGAAACCCATTCTTTACAACTGATACGGCAGCTACACTTCGAGCTGTTGAAATTGGTGCAGATGTTATCATCAAAGCGACTAAGGTTGATGGTATCTACGATAAAGATCCTAATAAATTTGATAATGCGCTAAAACTATCAACAATATCATACGATCAAGCTATGCAAGATCACATTAAAGTAATGGATGATACCTCAATTGCTTTAGCGAAGGATAATGCACTACCAATTATTGTATGTGATATGTTTACAGCAGGTAATTTACTTGAAATAGTTAATGGTGAGTATGCTCACTGTTCTATAGTAAAATAGATATAAGGAAATATAAATGAGATTAGAAGAGTTAACGGCAAAAGCATTGGCGAGTGGAAATATTGATCGTTATCAGTTAGCGTTAGCTGTAGCAAAACGTTCACAACAGCTAGAAAATGGTGCTCCATCAAAATTAAATATTGATGTAAAGTCAATGAAAAGTGCTGATTTAGCATTGATGGAAATTGCTGAAGGTGTTATAAAAATCACTGGCTTTATTGACAAAGAATAATTTTTAGAGAGTATAATTTTGAACCATATTGATATAGAAAAAATTAAGTATATCCATACGGTTGAAGATGCTACTGATTACCTTTTTACTTTAATTCCCCAAAATGACACCATTCAAAAAGCTTTAACTTTAGCAAAAACTGAACATGAAGGTCAGTTTCGTCGTAGTGGTGAGCCTTATATCATTCATCCTATTTTAGTAGCTGCTATTGTTGCTTCAATTACTGAAGATGAATCAATGGTTCTTGCCGCTTTATTACATGATGTTTTAGAAGATACATGCTGTGCAACCGAAACGATTACAAAGGCTTTTGGTGATGATGTTACGCATCTAGTTGAGGGAATGACAAAAATTGATCTCATTCGTGACTCGGAGTTAATCTCTTCGACTTCGGATGAAAAACTAGTTGTTTCAGCTTTGAGTTTTCGAAAAATGCTTATTGCCTCCATTCAGGATGTACGTGTTCTTGTTGTGAAACTTTGTGACCGACTTCATAATATGTTAACACTAGATGCTCTCCCTGAACATAAACAATATCGAATTGCAGAAGAAACTTTGGTAGTTTATGCTCCAATAGCACATCGTTTAGGTATTGCTTTTATGAAAAAACTTCTTGAAGATATAAGTTTTGGATATCTTTTTCCTGAAGATAAACAACTTATAGATGAGTATTTGAATAAAAATTATCATGCGATTGAGCTTAAGCTTAATGCATTTCGTCATCATCTGTATAAAGTAATGATAGAAAATGGTTTTGTAGATGATGAGTTTGAAATTATTTCTCGGATAAAACATCACTACTCTATTTATCTAAAAATGCAACGTAAAGGTATTAATATTGATGAGATACTTGATCTTTTAGCGGTACGTATTTTAGTGAGGAAACCACTAGATTGCTATAAGATTTTAGGACTTGTTCATCTAAGCTTCCAACCCTTAAGTTCACGTTTTAAAGACTATATCTCTTTGGCTAAAGATAATGGCTATCAAACCTTACATACTACTGTTTTTGACAATACTGCAATTTTTGAGGTACAAATACGTACTCATGATATGCATGAAACAGCAGAACTTGGTGTCGCAGCTCATTGGAAATATAAAGGTAATAGTGAGGGTGTTAATTTAGATTGGCTCAATAATCTTCAGTATCAAAATGAATCAGTAGAAGATTTTTACGAATTAATTAAAAATGATCTTTATAGTGAAGATATTAGTGTATTTTCGCCTAAAGGTAAAGCTTTTACTTTGCCTAGAGGTGCAGTTGCCCTTGATTTTGCTTATGCTATTCATAGTGAAATTGGAGATTGTGCCTTGAGTTGTCTTGTAAATAAAGAAGAAGTGAGTTTACTAAGTGAGTTGCATAATGGTGATATTGTTAAAATTATAACTGGAAATAAAAAAATTATGCGTTGTAGTTGGATTAGTGCAGTTAAAACTTCACGTGCAAAGAGTATAATTAAAGCTAATTGTAATCATAGACTTCATAAAATTGATACCTTAAGTGGTGCTAATATTATGGCAACAATTATGAATATTGATTTTAGTGAAATTGATTCTTGGTTTAAAAAAATGCACTGTGATGACCCTTCTAAACTAGCTTTAGATAGAGATAGACTTAATGATGCAATTTATAGATATGTTGATGATATGAAGCATGAAAATCGTTTCAAAGGTTTCGTAGCAAGTCGTCGTTTTAAACTTAAATCACACCGTTTTGGATCTTTGGAATTTAGAAGTAATTATGCCATCAATGGTGCTGTTTTTGACTATTGCTGTCATCCGAAATCTGGAGATGAAGTGGTGGCTTTTTTACAAGATTCAAAGGCACATGTCCACCATAAAATGTGTAAAAAAGCTTCAAAGATGATAGAAGAACATGAGGCAATGATTTTTGTTCGATGGGCACATGAAGCTATGCATCATTATCATCTCATTGCGAGTATGCATAATGCCAAGGGTGCTTTGGCTGGATTCTTGACATATTTAGCAAAACAAGGGTGTGATATCAATTTTATTGAACTTGGCAAAGAGAAAGAAGAGCATATTCAACTTTGTAAGATTGAATTTGAAAATTTAGAAGGTGATATTAGCCGACTACGTGCTAAAATCGAGCAAAAAATAAAAGTAATACAGTTTATTCGTACAGACGATGCTTATCGTTAGATATATAGAAAAAATAGGAAAATTATGATTGAAAAAGCATTAAGAGAGATTCGTAGAGGATCTGCAGAAATTATTGATGAAGAGCGTTTAGAAAAACTATTAAAGGCATATTTTGATGAAGGAAAAACTTATACAGTAAAATGTGGTTTTGACCCTACGGCACCTGATTTACATTTAGGACATACTGTCTTATTGCATAAGTTAGCTGCTTTTCAAAAGTTTGGTGCACGTATTCAATTTTTAATTGGTGATTTTACTGCGCAGATTGGTGATCCGACAGGTAAGAGTGAGACTCGTAAAAAACTTCTTCCTGCTGATATACAAGAGAATGCAAAAAGTTATAAAGAGCAGGTTTTTAAGATTTTAGATCCTGAAAAAACTGATGTTGTGTTTAATGCAGAGTGGATTAATCCTCTTGGTGCTGCAGGTATGCTTGAGCTGACAACAACTTTTAACGTTGCACGTATGCTAGAACGTGATGATTTTGAAAAACGCTATAAAAGTGGTGTTTCTATCTCAATTAGTGAGTTTTTATACCCATTATTGCAAGGTTATGATAGTGTTCACCTTGAAAGTGATGTTGAAATTGGTGGAACAGATCAGAAGTTTAATCTTCTTATGGGGCGTCATCTTCAACGTACTTATCAGATTGGCAAAGAACAATCTGTTTTAATGATGCCTATCCTTGAGGGACTTGATGGGGTACAAAAAATGAGTAAATCTCTAAACAACTATATTGGTGTAGCAGATGCTCCAAATGATATGTTTGGTAAGGTTTTAAGTATTTCTGATAATCTAATGTGGCGTTATTATGAGCTTTTGAGTTCATGTACACTTGATGAGATTGAAGCGCTTCAAAAAGGCGTGGAAGATGGCTCACAACATCCTAAAAAAGTAAAAGAGGCACTTGCCCTTGAAATTGCAGAGCGTTTTCATGGAAAAGAAGCTGCTGATAATGCTAAATCCGAGTTTGATAGAATTCACGCAAAAAGCCAAATTCCAACAGATATTCCTCTGTTTGAACTTGAAGGACCTATTTGGATTGCCAAAGCGTTACAAGAAGCTAAAATAGAGCCTTCGACATCACAAGCACGTCGCGATATTAAGCAAGGCGCTGTTAAAATAGACCAAATAAAAGTCAGTGATGAGCAACTGCAACTTGAAATGGGTGAATACATTCTTCAGGTAGGAAAACGTAAGTTTGCACGTGTAAAGGTGAAATAATGAGTTTTAAATCCGTCAAAATTGGTAAACATCTGATTGAACTACCTATTGTACAAGGTGGTATGGGTGTTGGAATTAGTTGGGATCAGCTTGCTGGACATGTTTCACTTGAAGGTGGTTTGGGTGTTATTAGTAGTGTCGGTACAGGCTATTATGAAGATAGAATTCATACTGAAAAATTGGTTTCAGAGCGTCCTTTAGATGCCTTGAACTTTTATTCAAAAGAAGCGTTGCTTGCTATTTTTAAAAATGCACGAAAAGTTTGTGGCAATAAACCTTTAGCTTGTAATGTCCTCTATGCAAGTAATGATTATGGACGTATTGTTAGGGATTCTTGTGAAGCTGGTGCTGACATTATTATTACTGGAGCAGGGCTACCTACAAATATGCCTGAATTTACGGCAGATTATCCTGATGTAGCACTTGTCCCTATTATATCTTCGGCTAAGGCACTTAAAATTATCTGTAAACGTTGGAAGAAACGTTATAATCGTCTGCCTGATGGAGTCATTCTTGAAGGACCGAAAAGTGGTGGTCATCAAGGTTTTACATATGAGCAGTGCACGATGGATGAAAATCAATTAGAAAACTTGGTGAAACCTGTTGTTGAAGAGGCTAAAGTATGGGGTGGTATTCCTGTTTTTGCCGCTGGTGGTATTTGGGATAAGAGCGATATTGATGAGATGATTGCTCTGGGCGCTTCTGGAGTTCAGATGGGGACACGTTTTATTGGTACACATGAGTGTGATGCTCATGAAAACTTTAAAACAGTACTACTTAATGCTAAAGAAGAAGATATCCAATTAATGTCTTCTCCTGTAGGCTATCCTGCTCGTGGCGTTCGTAGCAATTTGACAGGTTTAGTTGAAGCTCGTACGGGCCCTGAAATTAAATGTATCTCTAACTGTGTTGGTCCATGTCATCGTGGTGTTGAAGCGAAAGAGGTTGGTTTTTGTATCGCTGATCGTTTAAGTGATGCCTATAAAGGTGATTTAGAATTAGGACTTTTCTTCTCTGGTACCAATGGTTATCGCCTTGATGAACTGATTTCTGTGAAAGAATTGATGAGAAAACTCACAACAGGCGAATAAATTTGCTTCGCCTCTTCTTATTTATTTTCTTACATGTAAGTATTGTATTTGCTGAAAATAACAGTGAGATTTTAGAGCGTGCTGATAAGCTTACAAAAAGTCCTTCTAAAACAGAAGTATTTCGAGCTTATAATGACTATAAAAATGTCTATTTACGTTCAATGATGCATTCCAACCTCAAGGAGCGTCGTAAAGCTTTAGAAGGAATTGTAATCTCTGGAAATAAGCTTCATATTGATGTAAGTAAATATAAAAAAGAGTTAAAGACCTTAAAAAAATCATTAAAAACTACTACTGCGAAAAAAAATATTAAAAAAACTCCAAAAAAAAATAAAATTATAGTTAAAGAACATAATACACTTAAAAAGGCACAATGGAAACAAGGAGAGCTAGAGCTTATTTTTAAGAAAAAGCTTCTTAAGACTGATGTCAATCATTTTAAGATGTTCGGTGCAAAAAAAGGGAGTTATATTTATGTTTTTGATATTCATGCCACCAAAGATAAAACGATATTTCTTCAGCATAAAAAATTAAAAGCTATTCGTGTAGCACAATATAAAAATGGTATAGTTCGAATCGTTTTTGAAAGTAAGACAAAAATAAATCTGCGTTTTAAGTTAAAAAATAATAAATTGATTATTAATCCTAATCTTGGTGAAAATAGCATCTCTAAGGTTGTACCAAAACGAAAAATAAAATCTATAAATAATACTAAGATTTCAAAAGGAAAAGTTGTTGTTATTGATCCTGGGCATGGTGGCAAGGATGCTGGTGCTACAGGGTATAAAAAATATCGTGAAAAAGATATTGTTTTAAAGATTGCTAATGCTGTTGCTAAACGCTTACGCTCAGATGGTGTGACTGTTTACTTAACACGGACAAAAGATACCTTTATAAAGCTTCGTAATCGTACTAAATTTGCTAATAAGAAAAAAGCAGATCTTTTTATTTCCATTCATGCTAATTCAGTGCCGAAAAGAAATGCTTTAAAAGCAAAAGGCATAGAGACGTATTTTCTTTCTCGTTCACGTTCAGATCGCTCTGCCCGTGTTGCTGCCATAGAGAATTCCAAAGAGATTGAAGATATGAATTATTTTGGGAAAAATAATTTACTGAATTTTATGAATAGGGAAAAAATTATTGCTTCGAATAAGTTGGCCATTGATATTCAAAGAGGGATACTTTCAAAACTTAATAAACATTATAAAGATATAAAAGATAATGGTGTACGTGAAGGTCCATTTTGGGTCTTAATTGGTGCACAGATGCCTGCAGTTTTGTTGGAAGTTGGATTTATTTCACACCCCACTGAAGCGACACGTCTTGCTAGTAAGAAATATCAAAAATACTTAGCAGATGGAATCACTGAAGGTATTAAGCGTTATTTTATAAATAACCCTTAAAAAATACCTATTATGCCTTGGGTTCTAGTTCTCCTGCAAGGGACTCTTTTTTATCAATAAGATTTTGAATTTGCTCTTTTACTTTGTCATAACGAAATTGCTCTTTAAAGCCTTGAATTCTTCCTCCAGCAGCATTAGGGTGCCCTCCGCCATTAGCCCACTCTTTAGAAATAATAGCAACATTGACTTGATTATTAGCGCGAAAGCTCATAGTACCACGCGGTCCAATATCTACAATAAAGTCGTATTCACGATAAGTAGTTAAAAACCCATTACCAATGATAGAAGTATTTCCAACAGCGTAACTTAAAAATCCTTTATAGCCTTTATAATAGATACTCATCTCACTACGTTTATCTCCAAGTAAGGCAACAATTCGCTTTGTTGAGAGATTATCCAAGGTGTCATTATGCTCATCTTTAAAATAGGCTTTTTTCATAAGATGAATATTTTCATCGAGTTTGATATTGGCATCATCGCAGTGAAGCATCTCTGCTGCTTGTGAGAGAAGCGAAAGTTTATAATGGCGATCTTCATTGGAAAAGATTACACGACTAAGTTCACGTGTTTCATTAATAAGACGCATACATACTTTTCCATATTCAAAATTATCATGTTCATTCTGAAGCCAAAGATCAACAGCATTTACAACATCAACATATGCTTTCATCCATGAAGGCTCTGCAAAATCAAAGTGCTCTTTCGCATAATCATAAGTAATTTTAGTAGCACTACGATTGACATCAAGGTAGTACCATTCATACTGTAGGGATGTTTTTTCACCACTTCCATGATGATCAAGGAGGGTAATTGTAATATTGCGTCCTGTGCTGTTGAGTTTTTTAACACGTTGATCAAGTGATTTAGCTTCATCAGGATAGAGATTAAGATCTGTAATGAGAATAAGAGCATCCTCATCAGATTTTCCGATGGCTTCTAGTATTTGATTAAGACGTTCTAAGACTTCAGCACCATAATTGGCATTATAAGAGTATATAGTATAAGGTGTGGATTGCATGATAAGTTGGCAACTATAGCCATCAAGATCAATATGAGATAAGTGGTGAATGGTTTTCATTTTTTTCCTTTATATTAGTCAATAGAAATTGATCCTAAGACTTCAAATTTAGCGCTGGTATTAATTTCGGCATGAGAGAGTGTTACGACATCAAGACTAAAACGTTCATAAATTTCAGCAAGAGGACGACGCAGTTGTGGGTCAACGATTATAATAATAGGGGAGATTCCTTTTTGAAGTAAGTCTGTTGCTTTTTCGCTTGTTGCTTGAATGAGTTGATTGATTTCACCCACATTAAGTAAAAGATTGCGAACGCCATCATGTTCTTGAGATTTATCTAACATTTTTTGTTCTGTTGCAGTATCAAAAGTGAGAAGTTGAATGACGCCATCAGGACCAGTATAGAGGTTAGTAATAACACGTGATAATTTTGCACGAACCTGTTCTGTAATAATCTCAACATTTTTAGTATATTCTGCAATATCTGCCATAGTTTCTAAAATACTAAGCATATCAGTAAGTGGTATTTTTTCATGTAAAAGAGCTTTGAAAACTCTTTGAATTAGACCAATATTTGCAACTTTTAAGAGGTCATCAATAACAACTGGGTAGTCATTTTTTATTTTATCAAGCAACATCTGTGTCTCTTGGCGGGTTAGCATCTCTTCTGCATGTTGCTTCACTAGTTCACTCATATGTGTTGAAATGACGGTAGCAGGGTCAACAACAGTGTAGCCAAACATAATGGCATCTTCTTTGTTGTCAGGTGCAATCCATAGTGCGTCAAGACCAAATGCAGGCTCTTTTGTAGGTTCACCAGGAAGATCTCCTGTTGCCATACCGCTATCCATAGCTAAAAAGCGATCGGGTTGAATAGTACCATCGCCTATAGCAACTCCTTTAAGTAAGATTTGATACTGATCGGCTTTGAGATGAAGATTATCACGAATACGTACCTGAGGCATTAAAAAACCAAAATCAGAAGCAATTTTACGACGCATAGAACGGATGCGCTCTAGTAAATCACCACCTTGAGATATATCTGCGAGGCGTATAAGTTGGTATCCTAGTGTTAACTCAATCATTTCTACTTTTAAAATGTCATCTAGAGCCACTTCTTCTTCTTGAGCAATTTGCTCTTGAGATTTTTTTGGAAGATTTTCGTTTGATGCATCAGAACCTGCGCTGCTACTTGTTTGTGGATCACCTGCCTTTTGTTGTGCTTGTTGAGGACTTGCAGTATCAAAAATATTTAATTTACCTTGATCATACTTGTGTAGGGCGTAGCCTAAACCTGCAAATATAAGCCCTACAAGCCCCATGGAAAAAGTTGGTAGTCCTGGTACCAATCCAAACATAATCATAATAAAGCCAACAATCATCATGGTACGAGCATTTCCCATGAGTTGAGAGATTGTACCCTCTGCAAAGTTAGTACCATCACTTGATGAACGGGTAATCATAATACCTGTAGCAGTAGAGATGACAAGTGCAGGAATTTGTGAGACTAAGCCATCCCCAATAGTTAAAATTGTATAAGTAGAAGCACTTACCCCAACATCAAGGTCAAATTGAAAGACACCTATTAAAAAACCACCAATGATATTAATAAGAGTAATAATAATACCAGCAACAGCGTCACCCTTAATAAATTTACTCGAACCATCCATTGCACCATAAAAATTAGCACTTTGTAAGATTTCAGCACGGCGAGCTTTTGCCTCACTCTCTTCTATAAGACCCGCATTGAGATCTGCATCAATTGCCATCTGTTTTCCAGGCATAGCATCAAGGGTAAAACGTGCAGCAACTTCAGCAACTCGTGTAGAACCCTTAGTGATAACCATAAAATTAATTAAGACTAAGATAGCAAAAACAATAATTCCAATGACGTAATTACCACCAACAACAAAACTACCAAAACTACTAATAATTTCACTAACTGCGTCAGGACCTTCATTCCCATGGCTAAGAATCATTCGTGTTGTAGCAACATTAAGAGAGAGTCTAAAGAGTGTTAAAATTAATAATAATGTTGGAAATGTTGTTAAGTCAGTGGGTTTTGGAACATAAAGTGATATTAATAAGACAAGAACTGCCATTGCGATAGAGATAGTGAGCATCACATCAAGTAAAGCACTAGGAAGGGGAACTATAATAATTCCCAATATTGCCATTACAAAGAGTACAACGCCAAGATCACGAGATTTAAATAAAAAACCTAGTAAAGTAAGAAACTGTTGTTTGGGAGTTTTCGCCTTAGCCACTCATTACCTTATCCCTCTAAAATATCTTCAAGAGTAAGAGTACCTAAAAAGGCGTCAATTTTACCTTGTAATCTATTAATAAAAGGCCAAATTGTACATGTCGATGCTTTATTTGAAGGGCAACTCTCTTGAGAGGGGGAACAGTCAAATACAGTAGGTGTTTTACCTTCAACTGCACTCATAATTTCTAATAAGGTGCGTGTATGCGAGCTATCATTAAGTGCAAAACCACCTTTGGCTCCTTTAAACGAGCTAATAATTTCTTCTCTAGCCAAAGCTTGCAGTATTTTGGCTAAGAAGCTCTTAGGAATACCAAGGTCATTAGAAAGGGTTTCTGCATCAAGTGGTTTATCAGATTTTGCCAATACAATCAATGATAAAAGTGCATATTCGCTAGCACGCGTAAGTAACATTCAACTTCTTTACATGTAATATTTTTCAGTATTATATACAAAGTTTCTTTGGTTATGAAAAGTAGAGATAATCTTTAAAGTTTTTTAGATATAATTTCGCCTCAACATTTCAGCTACTTGTTTGAAATGAAATTTATTATACCCATCAGGAGGTCATTATGGCTTTAGATACGGCGAAAAAAGAAGCTTTAGTTAAGCAATTTGGACGTAACGATACAGATACAGGTTCAAGCGAAGTTCAAATCGCTTTATTAACATCACGCATTGCGGAATTAACAGAGCATTTAAAAATACATAAAAAAGATCATGCATCTCGTTTAGGTCTTCTTAAGCTTGTTGGTCAACGTCGACGTTTAATGCGTTATTTAAAACGTACAGATAAAGAAAATTACTTAAAAACAATTGACGCACTTTCAATCCGCGATAATATTTAATTTTTATATCTCTTGAAAATTTATTCAAGAGATACTTTACTCCTACTCAATCTGATAAATTTCCTTAGCTCGTAACTATAACTTACAAAAATATCTCTATAGCTCTAGCTAAATCCTCTTTGGTATCAATTCCAAATCCAGTACTAGCTACCTTAACCATAGAGATTTTTTTACCATGATAGATGGCTCGTAGCTGTTCGAGTTTTTCAATATCTTCGATAGGGGCATCATCTAGTCCACAAAAGTCATGGAGACTTTTCTTACTAAAGCCGTAGATTCCAATATGACCAAAATATGTGGCAGTACCGCTGCGATTAAAAGGAATGGCAGATCGTGAGAAATAGATAGCATTATGGGCATCATCAAGCACAACTTTAACAAGATTAGGATCTTGAGCTACTTGAGCGTTAATTGCATTATAGCAACTTCCCATGATAAAATCTTCACTTTTTTCTTGAAGACTTTTTAGTCGTGAGATAAGAAGTTCAACAACTTCTGGTTCAATAAAAGGCTCATCGGCTTGAACATTGATAATAAGTTCATCATCGCTAATATTTAGAATTTGAGCACATTCATTGATACGATCTGTACCGCTCTTGTGTGTTGTTGATGTAAGCATCGCTTCAATACCATGAGCTTTACATGTAAGAATAATCTCTTCATCATCTGCCGCAACAACAACACGATCAAGATGTTTAACGCGATTGGCAGTACGAACCACCATGGGGATACCACCTATATCAGCGAGAACTTTTTGAGGGAAACGGGTTGAGGCAAGTCGTGCAGGAATAATAATCATTTAAAAACCTTTGAGAGGGTATAATCACAACATTATTACATGTAAGGGTATAAATGCAACTTTATCAACCCCTTGATGGGTATCGATATAATAGTGATTCAATTTTTTTGTATGGTTTTATTAAGCAATTTGAACCTAGAGGACGTATGTTGGACGTTGGAGCTGGCAGTGGAGTCTTGGGTCTTTTAGTAGCACGTGATAATCCTAAAGTAAGACTTGAAGCTGTTGAGAAACAAGATGCCTTTGTTGAGTACGCTAGTAGAAATGCCAAAGTAAATGAAATTGAGTATAAAATTTATCATTGTGATTTTTTAGATTTTGATGCCGAGGGGAGTTATGAGTATATTATCTCTAATCCACCTTTTTATCATGAAGGGGCATCTCGCAGCGGAGATGATATGATTGCTACAGCGCGTTCAAATACCTCTTTGCCAATGAAAGGTTTTTTTAAAAAAGTAGCTACTTTGCTCAAGCCTAAAGGACATTTTATCTTCTGTTATGACCCACAACAGTTTGCCTTGATTTGTGCAACACTTGAGAGTGTGAAATTAAGAGTGGTTGATGTACAATTCGTTCATTCAAAACGTGATCGAAATGCTAGCTTAGTGATGTTACATGTAAGAAAAAATTCTAAGTCACTAATGAAGACATGGGCACCTTTTTTTTCCTTTGATGGAGATGAATTTTCACAAGAGGCTCAGGCACTCTATACAAAAGCAAGGACACATAGTATAAAATGTCATCTATAGTACGCAAAGACGATTTTTCTTATGCTTTTGATACGCATGCTTGTGCTTCTTGTGGGGGACGATGCTGTATCGGAGAAAGTGGAAATATCTTTGTTACATCTTTGGAAATTGAAAATATTATTAAGGTTTTAAATCTTGATATTGACTCTTTTTACAAAGAATATATAAGAAAACAGGGCTATAAATTTTCACTTAGAGAGAAAAAGTTCGGCGACTCTTATGACTGTATCTTTTTTCAACGTGAAAATGGAGGATGTCGTATTTATGAAGCACGTCCTCTTCAGTGTCGTAGCTTCCCTTTTTGGGATTATTATAAACAACGTGTTGCAGAGTTAAAACTTGAATGTCCAGGAGTATTAGATGATTAGAGCCTTTTTCCTTTCTTTGTCGGTACTATTTTTTGTAGCCTGTAGTACGCATCAAGAGATTGATTTTACTAAAGATACACACAAAAAAGCTTTTGATCAAGAGGATACTTATATCTTATATGCTCTTTATGCACAAGAGAAAAAAGATTACCTTGCCGCAGCGGGTCTTTTTGAAATGCTTTATCGTTATTCAGCAAAAAAAGAGTACAAATATCGAGAACTTGCAAATTATTCATTAGCTGGAGATTACGACTCTTTGTTGAAACAATGTCACTACTATATTGAAGAAGAAGCAAATGATTTTAAGGTAAGACGTTATGAAGTCTTGGGTCTCATTGCTACGGGTGACTTAGAAACGGCAAAAGTAAAAGCTCTTACTTTAGTTCAAGAGAGTAAAGAAGCTGAAGATTACCTGCTTGTTAGTGAAATTTATGTTAAAGAAAAACATTACGATACGGCGATTAAATATCTTGAACGTGCTTATACTATTAATTATAATGAAGCAATTCTTGATCAGATGGCAGTTATCTTGTATGTTAATCTTGATCGTAAAGCAGATGCAATTTCGCAACTTGAATCACATAGTAGATTGCATTCATGTTCTCAAGCAATATGTATGAGACTAGCAAGTTTTTATTCTCAAGAGAATAACTTAGAAGGAATGCTAACAACCTATTTACGACTATATGATAATAAACCTTCTGATGAGGTGGGTGAGGCCATTATTAGAATCTATGATTATCAGAAAAATATGCCTAAACTTTTTCTCTTTTTAGAAAAAAGTCGTCTTCGTGATCCTCTTTTACTTCAGTTATATATTGAAAAAAGACTCTATTCAAAAGCGGCAGATTTAGCTTCTCAACTATATGAAAAAAAGGGTGAAATAGATTATCTAGGTCAAAATGCTATTTTTATCTATGAAAGTGCTGAGCATAAAAATAATAAAAAGATGCTCAATGATGTAATGTATAAATTAAAAAAAGTGGTAAATGAAAGTCCTACACCACTCTTTTTAAATTATCTTGGTTATTTAATGATTGATCATAATCTTAACGTTGATGAAGGGATTAGCTATGTTAATCGTGCTTTAGAGATAGAACCCTCTTCAGCTTTTTATTTGGACTCTTTAGCGTGGGGCTATTATCGACAAAATCGTTGTAATGAGGCTTTGAAAATTATGAAAAAAGTAGTAAATGCTCTTGGCAGTGAAGATGAAGAGGTCAAGAACCATCTTGATGCAATAAAAAAATGTATAGAAAAGGAATTATAATTGATTTTAGATGATATTATCAAAAAAACAAAAGAAGATTTAGAGATACGAGAAAAAAAGTTTTCTCTTGATTGGCTAGGTCGTTCTCTGGCATTTAATGCACGTCAACCTCGTGAAGTAAGTAGTTTTCTACGTTCAACTCCTGATCAACCTTATCGTATTATTAGTGAGGTAAAAAAAGCAAGTCCTTCTAAGGGAGTGATTCGTGAAGATTTTGATCCATTAGCTATTGCACAAGCCTATGAGCGTGGTGGTGCTAATGCGATTTCAGTTTTAACAGAACCTCATTTTTTTCAAGGTGACTTAGAATATCTTGCAGGAATTCGTCGGTATGTGGGGATTCCACTTTTGAGAAAAGATTTTATTGTTTCAAAGTATCAAGTTCTAGAAGCTCTTGTCTTTGGAGCTGATTTTATTCTTCTCATTGCAGCAGCATTATCTCGCAGTGAGCTCAAAGAGCTTCTAGGGTATGCGCGACATCTTGGCTTAGAGATTTTAGTCGAAGTACATGATAAAAGTGATTTGACAAAAGCAATTTATGCAGGTGCAGATATTATTGGTATTAATCACCGTAACCTTCAAACATTTGAGATGGATATGAACCTCTGTTATGAGCTTATCCCTCTTATTCCTAATGGTAAGATTATTGTGGCTGAGAGTGGTATTTATGAACATGGGCAACTTGAAGATTTAAACAAAGCAGGCGTAGATGCTTTTTTAGTAGGTGAATCATTAATGCGTCAAGATAATGTAGAAGAGGCAGTTAGAATTTTAAAAACAGGAGTTTAAGATTCCTGTTTTATTGCTGATAAAAATGAAAATGGCTACGGTCATTTTCATTAACTTTACTAAGTGCTTTATGGGAGCACTCAACAAGTAATTCAGCATTTTGTGCATCATTTGGAAATTGGCTAATTCCAATAGATAACTCAAACTCTTCATATAGAGCATCATAAACTCTTTTAAAGATAATTTCAAGATTAGCAGGGTCAAGATACTCATTAAAAATAACAGTAAAATTATCTCTCGATACATGTCCTACCATGTCTTCATCACGAATAGCACTGAAAAGCTGTTGGGATGCTTTGATAATCATATTATTTGCTTCTTCTTTAGAGCCTTTTTGAAATAGATCATTAATATTGTTAATCTTCACTTGAGCAATATAAAATGATTTACCGTGACGTTGACAGCGATTAACTTGATCGCTAAGAATGGCATCTATGTTTTTACGATTAGGAAGTTTTGTTAGTGAATCAAAATAGACTTCATCAAGAAGATCGTCTTCACTCTTTATCAGTTGCTGAATCTTTGTATATTGACGATAATAAGCAAACCCTCCTAAAAGAAGGGTAAGGCCTAAGCCGTATTGATAATATTGAATTAGTTCACATTCATTCATAATTTAAGCCTTTTTGTAAGTATAGCAAGATAAAAATATTTAAAAGATTAGTTAAGCAAGGATTTTACACATTCATTGATGCGTTTTCCATCTGCTTGTGATCCAATGCTGTTTTTAGCCATACCCATAACCTTGCCCATCTCTTTCATTGAAGTTGCTCCAACTTGAGTGATGATGTCTTGAAGCCTTGCTTTTAACTCTTCATCACTTAATTGTGCGGGGAGATAAGGTTCATAAAAAGCAATTTCTGCAAGTTCTTTCTCTCTGAGGTCTTCACGATTCGCATCTTTGTATTGAGATGCTGCATCACGGCGTTGTTTGATTTGCTTAATAATTATTGCATTTACATCATCATCACTCAGTTCACGACGTTCATCAATCTCAATCTGTTTCATAGCACTATCAAGTAAGCGTAGTGCATTACGCTTTTCAACATCTTTAGCTTTCATAGCTGTTTTTATATCATCTTTTATTTGTACACGTAAACTCATATATATCCTTTGGAACTCTTTTTGCTAGTATTAGCGTAATTATACCAAAGAAGCGATACAATGATTAAGATACTATTTTTATTTGGGGCGATACTTTTGATTTTTGGTGGCTGTACTGCAAAAATTACAGAGCCTGAGATGGATTTTGAGCCACCACGTTATGTTGAAGAGATGCCTGCACAGGTTAATGATAAAGATTTTACATCGACAGGCAGTATTTTTGGACAGGGTGATAACCCTCTTTTTTCTGATCATAAAGCGATGCATGTGAATGATATTGTTACTGTTGTGATTTCTGAGGCTGCAAAGAGTTCTAACTCTATAGATAAGTCTCTCTCAGAAGATGATAGTAGTGCTCTTGGTGGTGGTACTTTTACAACTGGTGGTACGAATCCTGCTGTTTCATCTTATGCAAATAGTGTTAATGGATTAACAAATATTGGCTTTCAAGCAAAAAGTACTTCAGCTTATAGTGGCAAAGGAGCTTCTAATAAGAATGCTTCTTTTACAACAACAGTCACTGCTCGAGTGGTGAAAGTATTACAAAATGGAAATTACTTTATTAGTGGTAGACGTGAGATTATGATTGATGATGAGAAGCAGGTTATCCAAATTAGTGGCGTAATTCGACCTTATGATATCGATCAAAATAATAATATTAACTCTGCTCAGATGAGTGATGCAAAGATACTGTATAACAGTGAAGGAGACTTAGAACGTGCGACAAAACAAGGTTGGGGTACCAAATTGGTTCAAGCCATTTGGCCATTTTAATGTTATAGGATTTTTATTGTTAGGCGGTGCTTTATATGCACAAAGCTTTGAAGAGTTCAAGCAGAGTCAAATGAAAGCTTATGAAGATGATAAGGCACAAAGAGAACGTGAGTTTCGTTCTTTTTTAAATAGTGAGTGGAAGGCATATAAGGAGTCTCAGGGATTTAAGGTTTATGAAAAACCAAAACCTAAAACATTACCTAGCGTTGTTGAAAAAGTAAGTATTCCTGTTGGTCCAGCTGTTATAATTAAGCCTTTAATCAAAAAAGTACCGATACAAAAGAAAGAGATAGAGAAGAAAGAAGTAAAAATTCCACAACTTGTAGTAAAGCCAATACAAGAGTATGATATTGTACTCTTTGGTAAGAGTTTTTTATTTGAGAAAGACAAAAGTTTAGGCAAAGCCACCTTTGAACCTCAAAACAAACAAGGAATTACAAACTTTTTTGATACTTTAACCCAAAGTAATTATCAAAAGACTGTAGATACCTTAGCCTTACATGTAAAAGAGCATCAACTAAATGATTGGGCACTCTATTTGCTGAGTCAAAAACTCTCTTATACCCTTTATAAGGCAGATAATGAAGCAAAACTTTTTCAATGGTTTATGCTCAATCAACTTGGATATGATATTAAAGTGGCACTTCAAAAGAGTAAAGTTGTAGTTCTCTCCAAGTCAAAAAAAACAATCTATTCTACGCCAAACTATACCCTCTCTAAGCATCATTATTATGCTATAGATTATTATAACCAAAAGGGTTTAGGGGCGATTCGTACCTATGAAGGAAACTACCCTGATGCAGTGAAATCTTTAAACTTAGAATTAAAAGAGATTCCAAAATTTAATGCTCATAGTGATAATAGGGAGTTGTCTTTTCGTTATCGTGGGCAAAAACATACCTTACATGTAAAGTATAATCAAAATCTTATAAATTTTATGCAGACCTATCCTCAGGCAGATTATGATGCATATTTTAATGCTCCTCTTGATGAAGAGAGTTCACGTTCTCTTGTTAGCGCTTTAAAACCAATTATTGATGGTAAGGCAGCAAGTGATGCTATTAATATCTTGCTCTATTTTGTGCAACATGCTTTTACTTATGAGCTTGACCAAGAGCAATTTGGACGTGAAAAGGTGATGTTTGCTCAAGAGACACTCTATTATAAAAAATCAGACTGTGAAGATAGAGCAGTTCTTTTTTCCTATTTAGTTAAAAATTTATTAGGTTATGATGTTGTGGGTGTAAAATATTCTGATCATATGGCAACAGCAGTAGCAGTACCAATGCAAGGTGACGCTTTAAATATTGCTTCAGATCGCTATGTTATTGCTGATCCTACTTATATGAATGCTCCGATTGGAAAAAGTATGCCTAAATATAAAAATGTAAGACCTGAAAAATATATTCGGGTGGATTAGTGGCGTAGTTCGTATTTTTTGTATTTTGCTTGAATAAACTTTTTTTCGACCCCTTTTCTCTAATCAACTATCTCTCTTTTAAGATGAGGCTTACATGTAAGAGAAGAAAGAATAGATACGAAATCTATTCTTCTGAGAAGGTTTAGTCTGCTGACAGATTAAGTCCATCAACGATATAGAGACGGTTTCCATCCGCATTAGACATACCAGCACCGATATATTTTTGCTCTAAAACACCACCAGTTGCCCATGTTGCAAAGTCATCATCATTGAGTACACCAAGTGTTTCGTTGTCAAATACAATCAATCCTTCCATCTTGTCATGTGGATACTCTACGGCATCTACCATATCTACTACAAGACTTTTTGTAATGGGAGTGATTCCTTTTGCAGCAAGTGCATCCCAGCCACCATTAAGAACAACCTCTTCAAGTGTTTTTCCATCAATAGTAAGACCTAGGTCTGCATCTTGAACCATACTGGCTGTTAGTGCAACATTTTCGATCTCTGTTCCTGATGAAAGTGTAATTTTATAAACATGTTTTTGTGCTTCAGAATCTGGATTTTTCGGTCCGCCTTTTAAGAAGCTTCCATCACGTTCAATGAGTAAAAATGTATCATTGCTTAGAGCAACAATACCTGAGTTTGAGTTTTGTGCTTTCTCTTGTTTGTAAAGATACTGTTTCGCTTCACCAGTTGCTACGTCTATTGCAACGATACGTGTGATGTCAAGTGCTTTAACCGCTGAAGAAGGAAGATACATTGTAGACTGCATAATACCAACAAGTGTCTTCTCATCAGGAGTAATTGTTAGTCCTTCCATTCCACGGTTAGCACGGCGATAAGCATACTCAGCTGGTAGCGTGTGTGTGTTACGTGCATCAGCAGCAAATGCATTAATACGTCCAATCTCTTTACCTTCAGCATCAAAATGAACCATGTGCGGACCATACTCATCAGAGATCCAAAATGTTCCATCACTAAGTGCTGCAATACCTTCACCATCAAGACCGTAATCATCAAGTTTGATACTTCCATTTGTCTCTTTAATTGTGTTGCCCTCAGCGTCATATGGAGTTTCACCTGTACCGCCAAGTGCCGATGAGTTTGGAAGACCTGTAATTGGTGTACCATCAGGACGTTTAAGAAGAATTTCACTTACTTTAGTAACACTCTTGTCATCTTGGAACTCAAAAAGACCGATACGTGGTGTGTAGTCAGGTGTAGGGAATTTTTTACCTTTGCCATCAGCTCCTGTATAGCTTGCGTTTGGACCACGGTCTGTTAGTGCATAAAACTGTTTGCTGTTAGTCGGGTGAATGACGGCGTCAGAACCGTAACCACCATTGCGAATTTCAAAGGTGTTACCCGGTTTGGCACCATTATCAAGATCATCGCGAAGAACGGTGTATGGAAGTTCCCAACCGCTAAGCTCCATACCTTTAAAGCTTTTGATCGGGTGCTCAGATGATGGAAGTTTTTCTAATGATTTACCTTCTGCATCCAGACCTTCTACCATATCGACAAAGCTCATTGCGTAGTCATAATAGGTATTGACACCTTCCCCGCGCTCAGTTTGAACCGTAGCAAATGTTGTGTATCCATCGCGTCCTGCAGAGATATAGTCATTAGTAACGATAACATACATCGTTGTGTCACTAATAGTTGACCAGCTTTGTGTAGTACGATCCAAGATTTCAAGATTTGAAATTCTATTATCAGCTGCCATAGTGACATCAACGTCATAACGTAGACCGTAAGCATATGGGAATGATCCTGTTGATCCACCATTGTCAAGGTAGTTTGTTAAAGCATCTTCCATGACTTGTTTGATCTCGCTACCTTTCATTTCGATCTCAAAAAGTGTGTTTGAGAATGGAAGAAGTGTATAAGCATTTTCAATCGTGATGTTGCCTTCATCAACAGCAACACGAACACCACCTGCATTTTGAATACAAGCGTCAGCACGGTTGCTTTTGAGGTAGAATGATTTTGCAACCAATGGCGCAATGTCACTACCGAGTGTAAGATAGTTAGCACCGTCATAGATATCACCAGGAATACGACTATGACCCAGTACTTCACTTGAAGATCCGACAACCTCTTGTTTTAATGTATCAACTTGATCACTGTAGGTTTGAAGTTTTGTTGCTGTTGCTGCATCAGGAGTGACGATTTCAAGCTGTGCGTTGGCGTCGATGACGTTCATGATACCATCACGGATATCACCTTCTACTTCAACACGTGTTCCCTCGGCATTCTTCTGTAAATAGCTCTCGCCAAGAAGAAGAACCGGAGTCCCTTCACATTTTTCTACCAGACCCTCTTTAGAAAAGTCAACTTGAAGGTCTCCAACAACATAGCTGTACTGCCATGCTGAAGTGACACAAACCGGTTCACCTGATTTTGAAGTCACCATTTTTGGATAATCGCTGTAGTGGCTCGTAAGACCGACCATAGAGAAGTCACCCATAAGTGAGTGTGAGTCACCATCAATGATAACGTCAACGCCTTCAACCTTAGTAGCGAGATCAAGGTCATTGTCCATTCCGAAGTGGCTGACAAGAATGATTTTGTTAACATCTTTTGCTTTTAACTCATCGACATATTTTTGTGTCGTTTCGATTTCGTCAAGAAAGTCAACGGTATCGCTTGGTGAAGAAGAGACTTTCGTTTTTTGAGTAATGTCAATACCAATAATACCAATCTTTTCGCCATCACGCTCAATGATACGGTATGGCTCCCAGTAACCTTCAAGCATATTACCCGCTTGAGGTACAACGTTTGCACTGACAATAGGAGCATCCATCTGATCAAGTAGTGATTTTAGTCCTTCGTCACCGTCATCAAATTCATGGTTACCCAGTGTTACCGCGTCCCATGTAATTTGATTCATCATCTGAGCATCAGCTTCACCTTTAAAAAGTGTATAATAAAGGGTACCTTGAATGATGTCGCCGGCATGAAGCGTAATAGCATTTTCACGGCTCTCTTGTAGCGATTTAATTTTAGAAACAACACGAGGAAAACCACCAATTGTGGTACGTGTTTTGACGCCATTAAATTTAAGATCTTTAGTCTCTTGAGCAAGGTGAGAGTGGTGATCATTGATGTGAATCAGTGTAGTTGAGAGCGCTTTGTGCGTTTCGTTTTCCGAGTCACTACCACAACCGCTAAAGAGAAGTGCTGCCGTAAAAGCTGAAATTGCATACTTGAATGAATGTGTCATTTAGAACCTTTAAATATTTTTACAATTTTATTTCATTGAAATTTCTTGATGATTACAGGATTATTCCATTTTGATTACACGTAAAAATTATAAGTGAATTTATTATCCCTTGGCTGTGTATGAGATGGTTCAAGAGCAATTTCCTCGTTTCCACAATTTTGTGCGAATGTAAGTGGGACTAAAGGTTATAGTTATAACCCGACCCTTTTTTCTAGCGGAAATTTATGCTTCTATTCGACCGTTAGAGGATAACATGGAAAACGAAATATGCTTGGGCACTTAAATTAGTGGCAATCTCTTAATGTTTTAGTCGGGTCAGTAATATAATCATAGCCGTTATAGATAGTCAGTAAACCATAAATCACTACTGCAATAGCGGCAAGTTTTACCATGAGTGCTCGAAAACTGCTCTGTTTGAAAAGACCAACAAAGAAGCCTAAAGAGAAGAGCGCAGGGATGGTGCTTAGACCAAAAATCATCATAACTATACCACCCCAAAAAGGGCTAGCAGTGCTCGCTGCAGTGATGGCAAAGAAATAGACAAAACCGCAAGGCATTAAACCATTAAGCATTCCTAGAATAAAAAAACTACTTAAACTTTGACTTTTAAGCATAGCTTTAAAAGTACTTTGATACCAAGCATTTCCTGATAGGGAGTGTTCAATGAGGGTTAGAAATTTTATTTTTCCTAAAAGTGATGCACCGGTGAGTACCATAGCAACACCAGCAATAAGAAGCAAAATTCCATTGGCATTATTTGAAATAGTAGCTACACCACCAAGGTAACCAAACATTACTCCTAAAATAGTGTAGGTAAGAACACGTCCTAGAGAGTAAAGAAGATGAGCACTTACTTGTGTGAAACGTTTCCATTGAACATCTACTTTTGCAGTAGAATATGCCATAACAATCCCACCGCACATTCCGATACAGTGTCCAAAAGAACCTACAAAAGCGATGGCAATTATGGATATGAGGTTAATGTTCTCCAAGAAGTTCCCTTCGATAATATGGATTGCTCATATTTTCATTTCGTAACATTTTAAGTTGCATTGTTTTAAAATTAATATAGCTCTCTTTTTTGTTAACATATGCACCAAAGCCATAATGCATAGGTGTACTATCTGTGAGTGAATACCATGCCTTATGCCCATCAATCCAAGACTTAGTGTCTTTTGCATAGACCCAAATTATAAGATCGTCTTTAAAAGATTTATCTTCCATCCAGATAGCTAGACAGCCTATATCATCAAAAAACCATGTTTTTCCATTGGGGGCTACAGCTTGTGCTGAGTCTTGAAGTTGCTCTATAGGCATACCACATTGAGTATCTTGATAGTGACCAAGTTTTATAGGGAGTGCTTTTCGCTCTGTATTGTTTTCATAGACGGTAAGCATCTGTTGTTGTGATGCACGTGATAAAAAGATACTGACCATAGTAAGGATAATAAGTACAATAATTATATAAGGTAAAAATTTCTTCATCATAAAAAAACTCCGTTTCGAATGTAGTAGAGTAGCACATAGCTACTGCAAATAAGGATAAAAAATGTATTAAAGATAAGACAATAGTGATACATGTGTGTAAGTTCACGTCTCATAATGTATTTTAAAATACTTACCGCCATACCAAAAAAAGTTCCTAAAAAGAGACTTCCCCAGATAAGATAGCCTAGATAAAAGTATTCGCTTTGTAGCATACAAAAAGGACAAAGATGTGTAGGAAGCTCATAAACATAGGTTCCAAAGAAATAGACAACACTATAATAAGCAGTGTATAAAAAGGCTATATTGCTCAGCAATGATAAGAGTGCAAAACGATAGAGTGCCGTCATAATTACTAATCCATAGAGAAGATAAAAGAGCCCAAGAAGCTCTTTTACATGTAAGTCAAAAGGGATAGGATTTGCAATGCCAGATGTTCCATAAATACTAGAACAACAAGAGACAACACTGTCAGTAACTATATTTTTTAAGTAAAAAATATCAAGGATACTTTCTGAAATGATAAGCATAAAAATAGCAATAAAAATCCAGAGTTTCTTTTTAAAGTAGGGGTAGTTTGGTGCTTTAAGATCGTAGTGATTTAGAATAATCCAAATACCTACTAAAAATATGATAAGAACCTTTAGTGAAAGTAAGTAAACTCCATATTCATTAGAATTAATAACACCTGCCGCACACATTGCCCCTGGGACTAAAACATTAAGTTCATCAATCATATAGGTAAAATAAGGAAGGAGTACAATCTTAAAACCTAAGGTAAAAAAGATAATAAGCAAGACGAGATAAGAGCGCTTTTCAAGGAGATATTGACGTGTAGATGTAGCAGTAAAATCCCATGATTTTAAAATCACAACAACATTAAAAAAAGCGATACTTAAAAGTAGAAGAAGCATCGCTTCTATAAAAATAAAAACAATAACGCTGTTAGAAAAAAAAATCATAAATCTACTATAGCACCATTTTTAATATTGATGATACGAGCATCAAGTGATTCAAAGATAGGATCATGTGTCGCCACAATAATTGTCTTACCTAGAGCATGAAGTTCTTGAAGGGTATGTATGAATTTTTGACTATTCGTGCTATCGAGGTTTGCGGTAGGTTCATCACAAAGGATGACCTTAGGATCATTGACTAAGGCTCTTGCAATAGCACAACGCTGTTTCTCACCACCTGAAAGCAAGCGCACTTCTGTCTGCGCTTTATGATCAATATGAGCTCTCTTCATGGAGTTATTAATATGCTCTTGAAGCTCTTTTGGACTTAAATCTTGATTGATAAGAGGTATAGCAACATTATCTGCTACACCCAAACCTTCAAAAAGATTAAAAGATTGAAAAATAAATCCCAATTTTTGTGCCCGAAAATTTGAAGCATGCATATCTGGAAGTTTAGCAATACTTTCATCACCAATAACAACAGAACCACTGCTTGGTTTAATTAAAGAGCCCATAATACTTAAGAGTGTTGATTTACCACTTCCACTAATCCCTTTTAAAATAACTAATTCACCTTGCTTTACATGTAAGGAGATATCTTTGAGTGCATGAAAAGCATTTGGACGTGATTCATTATAGATTTTATTGATATTTTCTAAGCTAATCATCGCATTGCCTCAAGAGGATCTATAACGCTTGCACGCCATGAAGGTATAAGTACTGCTGCCATAAAAGGTAAAATATAGAATAAAAAGAGCAAGCTTAAAAGTGAAAAATCAATACTTTTTGCCAATGCAATATGGGTGGGTAAATTAGAATATCCATAAAAAATACTACTTAGAAGAGGAGCATCAAGAAAAAATACATAGATAAAAGCAAAAATAAAGCCTATCAAAAATGCTCCAAGTGCAAGCATAAAGCTCTCTGTGATTTTCAAAATAATGACATCTTTAATACTCCAACCTAGCGCTCGTAAAATTCCAATCTCTTTTTTATCACTACTTTGAACCATAGAGTAGCGTTGATATAAGATCATCATAAAGGTAAGCAGTACAATCATATAGAGAATTAAAAAGAGCCCTCCTTTATAGTTAAAAAGACGCTCATAAGCTTTTGCGATATCAGATTTTTGAATAACACGAATATCAAAATGTTTTAGTACAAGTTTAATGTAGATATTATCTGCTTCAAGTTCATTAGGGCTATAAAGGGCGATATCTGTAGATTCATCTTCAGAGATACTCAAAATTTCTCGTGCTAAATCAATGTCCATAATAATCACATCATTGCTAAGAAGTGAACTCTCTGGTGTAAATGTGTCATAAATAGTAACTTCTAATTTAGAGCGATTAGGAGTTTTAAAGATATAGTATTCAAAAAAATGGTATTTATCCAGAAGTGCTTTTACGCCTTGCCCTATAATCATATTGGGTTTGGCTAAAAAGCTTTTCATATCAATATCTGAAATAACTTTTTGAAGTTTATCACTATTGTGTTGCTCAAAAAAGTCAATACCAACAATGGTAAAATATTCTCCATTAGGATTAAAAAAATATTGTCCATAAATTCGTGTTTGTGCCTGAGAAATACCTTCTATACTCTGAAATTCATCAGCCCATGAGACTGGAGTATTAACGCTTTTCCCACTACGCATTTTTTGAATAATAAAATCAGGCTGTGCATCTAATGTTTGATCTATCTCTTCTTGCAGAGCATTAGATACCAACATAACACTACTAAGAATAAAAACGATGAGCGTAGAGATAAAAAAAATACTTAGATGTTTGACTCGGTGTTTATACAAAAGTAAAAAAAGAAAGTTGAAAAAAAGTTTATTCTGCATAAATAAAATCCATAGTATTTATAGGCTTCATGCCCACAAAGAGTAGTTCATGATTATCAGCATAAAATCGGTTGCGTGGCTCAAAATATTCACTGCTAAGTGCAAAGCCAGGTAGGGTAGTAAGAGAAGAAAAAGAAGTTAATATTTTAGGCTCTTTTTCAAGTGCAGCGATAGACAAAAGAAGTCCAAAAATTAGAATAAGTCCTGCAAACACAGATAAAAAGATTTGGCTTAATTTTGTAATGGCGATATCCTTATCAATCTAATGTTGCAATGACTTTAGGTGTAATCTCACTAAAGCTTAATATTTTTTTACCAAAATGGTCACTCTTAAAACTTTCTGCATCAGCTTTACTTGCAAATGAGATAAGTTCATGTCCCATTGGGCCGTAAACATTTGATCCAATAACATACCATGCACTTTTTGCCTGAAGTGCTGTAATGTTATAGTAATCAGTTACAAGAATTTTATCAAGATTTTCTTTGGTATCAAAATAGTATTTCATTAAATCCTTGTTGCCATCGAAATAATATTCTTTATGCTCTTTAGTTGTGATCTTAGCTGCCCATTTTGGGTATTTTGCTACGAACATACCGCAGATTGGACATTTGGCATCTTTAGGAACTATAATAGGATTTACTGTTGCAGGGAGCGTTTTTTTAACAAGATAGATTGCTATGGCTTGGGCTTGCTTATCTTTGAGTCTGCCGCACTCGCCATGACTTATAATATAACTTTTGGCTTTAGCAAAAGAGTGAAACTCTGGAGTTTTTGTATTTTTACAGAGTTTTTTGAGCATCATGGAACCTTTTTTTGAAGCCTTAGTGCGTTTTTTATTAATCATCATATTATTTTTCTTACGATCACTGCTTGCTATCTCTACAGCATCATGAAAATTGACAATTTTTCCACCATTAGTTTTCACAAAGGCTTGAGCCTCTTTTTTTGAAGCGAAGGCATACTTGCTATTCATTGTCATTGTTCCAGGTTTTGAACTTCCAATGACATAAAAAGCATCCTGAGCATTAATAAAATCTAATGAAGTAACATCAACAACTTTAGCCTTAGTAAGATCACTATATTGATTATCATCTACAAGGCAGTGGATTGAGCAGTATTGATGCGTATGAGCATCTTTATCTAAAGCATGAGAGGTCTTATAAAATTTTACAAGATTCATTCCACAAGAGGGGCAATAGAGTTTAGCATCACCTTTTTGCACAAGTTGTGCTTTTTGCATAGGAACACTTTGAAACATCTGTGCAAATGTGAGTGAACTAAGCAATGCGAGAGAAAGTAAGAGTTTTAACATGATTTTGCCTTATAATATAAATAGTTTCAAATTATAAAATCAGAGTGTTACAAGAGTGTTAATTAATAAGTTGTAGGGGATTAATATGATAATTTTTTTGAGTGACCTCTAGCATAAGTTCATTATTTACACGCCCTATGATTGAGCCTTTTCGAATTTTTTTACCCTTTTTAATATTAGGAGCTATCTGATCTAGGTGAGCATAGATCGTGTGAAGCCCATTACTATGTTCAACAATGACGACATTATTAAGCATAGCCATCTCTTGTGCCATAACTACTTTTCCATTTAAAATATTTTTGACTTTAGCATTGCTAGTTTTTGGTTTAAGTGAAATAGACTCATTAAAGATTTTAATGTTGTAGATAGGATCAGTATATGGTCCAAACTTCTTTGTTACACTGTAACTGTCAAGAGGAGAGATGGTTTTCTTCCCACGATAGCGTTTTGTTTTAATTTTTTGATAACTGCTTCCAACTTGTTTGACTTTAGGAAGCTTTTTGGAACTAACTAAAAAGTTTTCTCGTTCTTTTTCTGCTTCTATTTTATCTCTCTTGGCTTGTTCTCTTGCAAGCTTTTCACGTCTTTTTGCCTCTTTTTTCTTTTTGAGGTCTTTAATCTCCTCTTTTTTTACAATATTAAGACGTACTAAGGTCTTCTTTAAGGTTCTTTTCTCTTTGAGTAGTTTTGTTAGTGACTGCTCGTATGCTAGTGTTTTTTCATTAA
>JAYEPE010000328.1:0-1644 GCA_034723735.1 Campylobacterota bacterium
AAAAGTTAGGGCATCAAGTATAACTATTTTCATCACTTATCCATTATTTTTGTAATAAGTACTTTAGACTGCTCTAGTGCTTTATCTACGTCATCAAAGACTAAAGCTACTGCCATACGTCGTCCAATATGTGATTGGGGTTTAGAAAAGACACGAACAAAACTGTTATTAGTAAATAAGCTCTCATCAATATCTACAATAGGTGCATGTGATTCATTTGTTGCTTTATAGGCAGCACTTGCCCCATCACCATAAAAAGTAAACCCTAAAGGCAAGCCTAATACTGCTCTTACATGTAAGGCAAATTCACTTTGACTTTGAGTAATTAAAGTAACCATTCCCGTATCGTGTGGACGTGGGCTTACTTCTGAAAAATAGACCTCATCTCCCTTGATAAACAGTTCCACTCCAAAAAGACCACGACCACCTAAGCCATCGGTGATTTTTTTAGCAATCTCTTGAGAGCGCTCTAGTGCTAAAGGGGTCATCTGCATTGGTTGCCATGAAAAAACATAATCACCATCACGTTGAATATGGCCTATTGGCTCACAAAAAACAGTCTCTTCGCCATTTCGAGCCGTAAGTAAAGTAATCTCGTAATCAAAATCTACAAAAGCTTCGACAATAAGCTCACTCGCATCACCTCGTGCTTCTTTGGCAATTTCCCATGATTTTTCTAAATCATCACTAGAGCGCATCACGCTCTGTCCATGTCCTGAAGAACTCATAACAGGCTTAACAACACAGGGATAACCAAGATTACCTGCTGCTGCTGTCATCATTTCAAGTGAATCTACAAACTGATAGGGTCCTGTTTTAATTCCTAAATCTTCTGCTGCAAACTTACGGATATTTTTACGATTCATCGTTTTATTGACCGCATCAGCATTAGGAATGACATGAAAGCCCTCTTCTTCAGCCTTAAAAAGTGCTGCAATACTAATAGCTTCAATCTCAGGTAAGATATAGTTAGGTTTCTCTTTGCGAATAATCTCTAAAACAGCCTCTTCGTCTTGCATATCAACAACATACGATCTATGTGCCACAAGGTGCGCAGGAGCATTTTCATAACGATCAACCGCAATAACTTCAAGTCCAAGACGTTGCGCTTCAATCGCAACTTCCTTACCAAGTTCGCCTGAACCTAGGAGCATAATACGTGTAGAGCTTTCTTGTAATGGGGCAGTGAATTGCATATAATTAGCCTTCAAAAAATTAGTATCGTATTTTATCATGTAGAGTTTAATACCAAAGTACTTTATATCTATTTTTAGTATAATTAAGGCTATATTCTAAATGAAAGTAGCCCTTATCTTGATCTCATTTTTTAAAAAAAATCCTTTAAATACTTTTTTATTATTTTTATCTCCAATATTTCTTTGGTCTATTTTTCTACCAAATAGCTTCTGGCTATGGTGTATGGAATCACTTCCTGTATTTATCTGGGTAACGATAATGATAAAAACATATAAAGAATTTCCTTTAACACCCTTTAGCTATATCATTATCTATATTGGCTCTGCTCTTGTTTTAATTGGTGCGCATTATGGCTATCAACACGTACCCATTTTTGATCTACTAAAAGAGAGTTTTGGATGGGAGCGAAATAATTACGATAAGCTTGGTCACTTTTTTCAAGGTGTA
>JAYEPE010000329.1:0-1644 GCA_034723735.1 Campylobacterota bacterium
CTTCTAGCAAATGATCTTAATGTACATCTCAACTCAAACACATACAAAGCAATCTTGGATAAAAAAATTGTTCAAGGAGAGCATGACTTTTTGATTGGAGCTCAATTCCAACAAAACCAATTAAATATCAAACAATACGAGGGAATAAATGTAACTCCCAATATTGGTCCTACAAAACTTGATATCTATATGTTGTACCTAGAAGAGCTCTATAATATCAATGAGAATCATCTTCTTGCTTTTAGTGGAAAACTAGATCACTATAGAGATAGCTTCTCTAAAAATTCTACGGAGTATGCACTACGTTTAGGCTATATCGCTCTGCTTGCTGATAACTGGAGTAGCAAACTTTTTGCTATTAGAAGATATGTTTATCCAAATATGCTTCAAACTACATTTTCACCTCCTACCTATAAAGTAAATCCAGAACTTGACTCTTCGCATATTGATATGTTGTCTGGTGAGATTGAGTACAACGATAAAGAGAGTAGAGTAGTTTTTGGTTACGCATATAAAATCATACAAGACAGTATCATATTTTCTAAAACTCAAAAGCAATATATCAATAATAAAGATACTGTCTATTTTAATCGTATCTATGTAAGAGGTGAACATAAGTTTGATTATGATAACAAAATAGTGCTTGAATACTATAAAACTTATAAAGATACATATGCCTCTCCTGGGCAAGGTGTTTTAATTCAAGTTTTTAATACTCTTGGAGATTTTGATATTTACAATGAACTCGTATATAGAGATGGCTACACACTAGACTATGGTGCTGGAGATGTAGATATGGATGATGGTTATGATTATACACTTGCTATCAGCTATGCCATAAACAAAGCAATAAAGATAAAAGCTAAAGGAGAAAATCTTTTAGATAAAGCTAGCAAAGCGCTAATAGATCCACAAGGCTTAGTTCAAGTTCCAGCAATTGAGAGACGAGCCCTAGTAACTATGGAGTACACTTTTTAAATGAAATTTGTAATTTTATCTCTTTTATCAGCACTATTTTTATCTGCTTCAAGTATAAATCATCAAGCAAAGATTTTAGAAAAAATAGTTTCAGAGATTTCTTTGAAGGAACAGATAACAATTTGGAGTGATGATAAAGATATCTTATTGCAATTTGAAAATAGTAAAAAGTTTAAAACAACACAATATTGTCAAAATGCAAGCTTGATAATTTTAAAAAATCAAAACAATCTCCAAAAAATATGTGATGATGCACATATTTTTGTACTAAACTATAAACTACTCTCTGACATTCCTAAAAGCTTTGGCGCTCTTTTTTGGAAAAAAGGAAGACCAAATATTGTTCTTTTAGAGCCTAGAATTAAAACTCAAAATATAAAAATCACACAAAATCTTGAACCATACTTGGAAGAAAAAGTATGGTAAAGAGAAGAGAGTTATTTATATTTTTTGCCTTACTTCTACTTGGTATTTTTTTTATATATATCTATTCTTATATAAAACAAGCTGAACAAGATATCTTTTCAAGGGTTCAAGAAGATAAGATCAAACAAATTGCATATCTATTTAAAAATATAGAAGAAGATATTGTAACTACTCACATTCTCAAAGATTCTCAAAGTTTAGCTGATATGTTCTCTGATAAAAACACAAGAGAGCAGTATG
>JAYEPE010000330.1:0-31091 GCA_034723735.1 Campylobacterota bacterium
GCTACAGAGAAGGGGAAACGCCTGGCTCCATTTCGAACCCAGAAGCTAAGCCCTTCTTCGCTGATAATACTGCAGGTTTCACTTGTGGGAATGTAGGTCGCTGCGTAGTTCTTTTGGATTCTTTTTACTTCACTTTTTTATTTATTTATGGTATATAGATTTTATCTAGTAACTCTTGATATTCTGACTTTGCATCGCTATCTAAAGTGATTCCACCACCACTTTTATAAATCAATTTTCCATTCATATTTTCTATAAATCGTATCATTACTGACGTTTGTAATTTTTCACCATCAAAAACTCCAAAAACTCCACTAAAATACTCTCTTTCATATCCTTCAATTGTTTCTAGAATTTTCACAGTGCTCTTTTTTGGAGTGCCGCTGATGCTTCCTGCAGGAAGAAGCTCTTTAATTGTATTACCCAAAGATTTTTTCCAATTTTTTTCCAATTTTCCACTTATTTCTGAGCTTACATGTAAGAGCTCTTTCTCACCTGCTTTAATAACTTGTGTAAACCTGAATTTATCAACTTTAACATCTGTAGCCACAATACTTAAATCATTTCTTAGTAAATCAACAATCATAATATGTTCTGCCATCTCTTTTTTATTAGCTAAGATAGTAGCTTTAGCATTAGCAATTGAGGTATCAATAGTACCTTTCATTGGATAAGTCTTAATTGTATTATTCTCAATTGTTATGAAAGGTTCAGGAGAAAAGCATACAAATTTATTTTTTACATGTAGTTTATAATCTGCATTTGCTATATCAAAAATCTCTTGTAAATTAAGTTCACATTCTATCGGAGTTGCTTGTGTTAGGTTTCCTAAATAGGTGTTTCCTTTTTTAATTTCTGATATAAAATTATCAAATTTAATTTTATACTTTTCAAAAGATATAGGATTAGTAGTTAATTTTATATAGGAGTGATCTTTTTTTGGTTTTTTAATAGAAAACTCAATGTCATTTTTTTCTAATTCATCAAGCTTATAGACATTGATTTTTTCACCTTTAAAGTCTGTGAAGAAAAGAAAAGGTATATTTTTACTAGCGTATTGTGTTATTGTCTTAAACATTGCCAATAAGTTTCTTTAGTACCGCCATACGAATTAAGACACCATTTTTGACTTGATCAAGAACTTTTGATCGAGGATCATCAAGAAGTGCATCATCAATATCTATATTTCGGTGCACAGGACCTGGATGCATAATTAAAATATCACGATTACCAATAAGCTCTTTAGTGATACAAAAGTCACTCGCATAATCTTTTAAAGAAGCATAGATAGGATAAGAGTGACGTTCAGTTTGTGTTCTTAGACTCATAATAATATCAACTTTGTCAATAATTGAAGTGAGTGAATCAGTTGTTTTTAGCGTTGTGATAGGCATAAATTGTGGAGGTGCAACAAGCGTAACATCGAGGCCATAGCGTGTTAAAAGTTCTATATTACTATTAGCTACACGTGAATTTTTAATATCACCTACTATTGCGATACGTTTATTTTTTAAATCACCAAAATGTTGTTTCATTGTGAATAGGTCAAGCAGTGCTTGTGTTGGGTGAGCATGTGCTCCATCTCCTGCGTTAATAATAGCTCCATTAGCATGTTGTGAAAGGATTTTAGGTACACCAGCATTTTGATGACGAATAATAATGGCATGAGGTCCCATCGCTTCAAGATTCGCTGCCGTATCAGTGAGAGTTTCACCTTTTTTTGTAGAACTTTTTGTAACATCAAGATGAATAACTTCAGCACCAAGACGTTTAGCGGCAATTTCAAAAGAACTCTTTGTTCGTGTTGAATTTTCAAAAAAAAGGGTAATAATGATTTTGTCTTGAAGTATCCGTTCAAAGCGCCCATCACTAAAACGCTCTGCATCACTAAAGAGTTCATTGATTTCGTCTATACTAAAGTCATCGGTTCGAATAAGGTGACGCATATAAAACTCCTATTTTGATCTAAATTATAGCTAATTTATCAGTTTTTCTGCAAGTTCAAAAATATCATCATTAATTGAATAAATATTTTTAAAAGTATCATCAAAATAGGGCTTAGAGACTGTTGTAAAACTACTGTCTTGTTCTCTACAGTTGAGAGCCCATTCATATGAAATATCTTGACTTTCTAATGCTTTACAGCTTAGTAAAGTATCATTAATGCAGCCAAGTTTGCAATGTGTTATCAGTAAGGCTTTTGCATTAAAATAGGAGATTAAATCAATTATCATTGTATTAGTATCTACAGGTACATATAAGCCACCAGCACCTTCAATAAGAATAATATCGCAAAGAAGTTCTAGTTTATCTAAAGCCTGTGTCAGTACCTCTTTATCGATATCTTTTGCATTATTAGCAATATAAGGTGCTGCAGGTAGTTTAAATTGAATAGGAACAATATCGTTTACATGTAAAGCGCGACATTCAGGATTGAGTTTTTGTATGAGTTCGAGTAATTCTTGTCCATCTTCAGGCAGTGAAACAACACCTGTTTCAATGGGTTTAAATACACCAACACGATAGCCCATCTGAGCATAAGCCTTTAAGAGTAATTTTGTAGCATGTGTTTTACCAATATCTGTATTGGTTGCTGTTATAAAGATACGTTTAGCCAATGTTGCTCCGATGTGAGTTATAATTATGCTAATTTTAATATAGGTATTATTATGAACCGCTTTGAAGAGTTTACAACACAATTTGTACAGCAATTAGGTAAGAAAAATGGGGCAGTGAGTCCTGCAATTATAAACTCAGCATCATTTGCTTATGGTGATGCTCAAAATGCAGAGGGTATTTTTGATGGCAGTGTTAAAGAATCCCTTTATGCAAGAATAGGAAATCCAACTTCAGCTCAGTTAGAAGGTGTTTTAGCAAGTATGGATGGTGGTGTTGGCGCTATTGTTACAAGTACAGGTATGGCTGCTACTACTTTAGCAACAATGTCTCTTTTAGCAAATGGGGATGAAGTTATTAGTGTTGGTGGACTATTTGGAGGAACATATTCATTTTTTAATGAAACATTGAGACGTTTTGGAATTACAACTAGTTTTTTTGATGTAGATGAATTTGAGGCAATTGAAAAAGCTATTACGCAAAAAACTAAAATCATTTTTTTAGAGAGTGTAGGCAATCCAAATATGCGTCTTCCTGATATTCAAAGAATTGCTACTATCGCATCAGAATATGGAATTGTTTTAATTGTAGATAACACAACGACACCACTTAGTATTACTCCTTTAGAGCTAGGTGCTGATATTGTTATTTACTCAACAACTAAAATTGTTACAGGAAATGCATCGGTCTTAGGTGGTGCAGTTGTTTTTAGAGCTATACAAGAGGGTGAGGATAAATTTAAATCATCACGATATACAGAAGTCCATAAATTTATTAAAAAAATGGGCAAAATGGCATTGATTGGCAATGCTAAAAAACGGGCTATGCGTGATTTTGGTATGAGTGCTAATGCTTTTGGGAGCTATTTAACGATGTTAGGTCTTGAAACTCTACCACTTCGCCTTGAACGTGTAATTTCAAGTGTAGAAAAGGTGGCTCTATCACTTTATGAAGCAGGCTTACATGTAAACCATCCATGTTTAGCACAACACCCTCACCACAAGCGATATCAAGAGCAGTTTTCTCATGGATGTGGCTCTATCTTAACTATTGATATGGGTACAAAAGAGAAGGCTTTTGAATTTATAAATGCTTTAAAATTAGCAACCATAACAGCTAATATTGGAGACAACCGCACTTTAGTGCTTCATATGGCATCGACGATTTACAGTGATTTTGATAAGAAAACGCGTGCCTTTTTAGGAATAACTGATGGTTTGATTCGAGTCTCTATTGGTCTAGAATCTCCTAAAGATATCATAAATGATTTTTTACAAGCAACAGCATTAGTATCAGCGCATGAATCGTAGAGAACTTCTTAAACTTTCAGCACTAGCATCAGTACTGCTTCTTTCTGGGTGTACGAAGATTATTCCTGAGCCGATTATTCGATTTATTGAAATTGAACCTGATCATAAGGTTTTGATGCAAGAGAGTGAGTCAGAACGTGTTGTTATTGTCGGTGGAGGTTGGGCAGGACTTTCCATGGCAAAAAATATGAAAAAAATTGCACCCAATATGGATGTTATTTTACTTGAACAACGTTCACAATTTTTTTCTCTTGCTGTAAGTAATTTATGGCTTGTCGGTGCGATTGATATGGAGTATTTAATTCATGATTATCTTCAGGCAGCTCGTGAAAATAATTATGTCTATATCAATACCACGGTAATTGATGTTGATAAGTCAGACCAGCAAGTTATCACTACTCATGGAGCTTTGGATTATGATTATCTTGTGCTTGCTCCTGGGATTGAATATGACTATTCTGATTGGACCTTAGATAATCGTTATGCAAGACAACTTCAAACACTTTATCCTGCGGGTTTTCTTTCGAGTTCAGAGGTATTAAGTATTCGAAATAAAATTTTTGATTTTCAAGTAGGTGTTTTTTTAATGAATGTTCCTTCGGGAAATTATCGTTCTTGGGCGGCTCCATATGAACGTGCGCTTTTGATGGCAGATTTTTTTAAAAAAGAGGGACGTGATGTTAAAATCATTTTAATAGATGAAAATAAAAATATACGTTCACATGAAGATACAATTAAAGCACTATTTGAAAATGAGTTTGCTGATATTATAGAGTATCATCCTGATACGCGAATTCAGAGTATTGATATTGAAAATAAAAAGATTATTATTGAAGGTGAAGTTGAATTCAATTTTGATGATGCTATCTTTTATCCCAAAGTCAAAAGTACTGCCTTGCTTGAAAAAATTGGTTTACTTGATGGGAGTGGTGATGCTAATATTGAGCCACTTACTAATGAATCTCTTGATGATGATAATGTTTTTGTTATTGGTGATGCACGAAGTATGAACTTTAATCGTTTAGGTTCAACCGCACTTTCCGAAGCAAAACATCTTTCAAAAAGAATTTTGTATCGCTCTATGGGTGAAGAATACCTTTGGACATCACCCTCAAGTATCAGTTTTTGTGCACTGAGTATTGATCCTCTTCGTGTTGTAACACTTCAAGGCAGATATAATTATGAGCTTTTAGAAAATCGTTTTAATTTTATTGAAAAAAAGATTAAAACAAAAAAGAGAACTAATGAGGATGATAATTCACTTTTTGAATGGGCAACAGGAGCGTTTGATGAACTTTTTAAAGCTTAGAAAGCTTTTTTAGCTTAGGCTTTAAGAAAAACAACATCCAATCCCTGATATATTACTCCAATATTTACATGTAAGGATTTTTTTGAGTACTAAAAAAGCGCATGAACTTGATTCAGAGCTCTCCTTAGCAGAGCCTAAACAATATAAAGTGATTTTATTAAATGATGATTACACTTCGATGGATTTTGTGATTGATATCTTAATGAGTATTTTTCATAAAAGCTATCAAGAGTCAGAAGCTATTATGTTAGATATTCATAAAAAAGATCGTGGTATATGTGGTGTCTATACGTATGAGATTGCAGAAACAAAAGTATCTCAAGTGAGTCGCCTAGCAAGAGAGCAAGGTTTCCCTCTTAAAGCTACTATGGAGGAAGCCTAATGATTAGTGCAGAACTTAATGCAATTTTTCAAAAGGCTCTAAGCTTTGCTAAAGATCAGCATCATGAATATCTTACAATAGAGCATGTCTTTTTTGCACTTTTAGGCTCAAAAGATGGTATTGAAATTATAAAAGAGTGTGGTGGTGATGCTAATGAGCTTCGTGAGTTGATTGGACATTATATTCAAGAGCATATCGAACCTCTTCCTAAAGATATAGCATCAGAACCTTTTGAAACAGTGGCACTCTCACGTCTTATTGATCAGATGATACGTCATATTCAAAGTGCACAGAAAACTCAGGCAGAAGTGGGTGATTTAATGGCTGCTATCTTTGAAGAAAAGCATACCTATTCAGCTATTTTACTTGAAGAACATGAGATCAATCGTGTTGATATTCTTGAGGTGATTTCACATCGTAATATTGAAGAGTCAACAAATAGTGATGAAGAAAGTTTTCTCTCAAAATATACTATTGAACTTGTTGCTACAGCAAAAGCAGGTAAAATTGATCCGGTTATAGGTCGTGAAAGTGAAGTTGAACGTGTGATGCAGACACTATGCCGTCGTAAGAAAAATAATCCTCTACTTGTAGGTGAACCTGGTGTAGGAAAAACAGCTATAGCAGAGGGATTAGCACTACGTATTGCGGACAATAGTGTACCTGAAATTCTACAAGATGCTCCTATTTTTGCTTTGGATTTAGGCTCAATGCTAGCAGGAACGAAGTATCGTGGTGATTTTGAGAAACGCTTAAAAGGTGTTATTGATGAGCTCAAATCTCAAAAAAATGCCATTATGTTTATTGATGAGATTCACACTATAGTTGGTGCGGGAGCAGTTAGCGGTGGAAGTATGGATGCCTCAAATCAACTCAAACCTGCACTTGCCTCAGGTGAGTTAAAATGTATGGGAGCCACAACATTTTCTGAGTATCGTAATGTATTTGAAAAAGACCGCGCACTCAGTCGTCGTTTTGCAAAAATTGATGTAGATGAACCAAGCCAAGATGAGAGTTTTTTAATCTTAAAAGGGCTTCGTGCTAAGTATGAAAAACATCATGGACTAAAATTTACCGATAAGGCTTTGCGTGCTTCTGTAGAACTCTCAAAGAAATATATAACAGACCGTTTTTTACCTGATGTAGCGATTGATTTGATGGATGAAGCAGGCGCCTCTTTTCATCTAAAAAAGAAAAAACGCTCTACAGTTACGCCGCATGATGTAGAGATGATTATCTCTAAGATTACAGGGGTGCCAACATCTCGTATTGGCGAGGACGATATAGAAGCCTTACAAAATTTAGAACGTGATTTAAAAGTTCAGGTCATTGGACAAGATGGTGCTGTGGAGCATGTAGCCTTGGCTATTAAACGTTCTCGAGCAGGCTTAAATGCTGATAATCGTCCTATTGCTTCATTTCTATTTTCAGGTCCAACAGGGGTTGGTAAAACTCAATTGGCAAAATCATTAGCAATGATTACTGGTGTGCATTTTGAACGTTTTGATATGAGTGAATATATGGAAAAACATGCACTTAGTCGTTTGGTAGGTTCGCCTCCTGGATATGTAGGTTTTGAACAGGGAGGTTTACTCACTGAAGCTATTAAAAAGCATCCTTATACGGTATTACTTTTAGATGAAATTGAAAAAGCCCATCCTGAACTTATCAATATCTTACTGCAAGTGATGGATAATGCAACCTTAACGGATAATAATGGATTTAAAGCTAATTTTAAAAATGTAGTTATTATTATGACCTCTAATATTGGTGCGAATGAAGCAAGTATTATGGGCTTTAATGCTGATCAATCACATTCACGCTCTAGTGCATTAAAATCATTTTTTACACCAGAGTTTCGTAATCGTCTTGACGCTGTTGTGGAATTTGATGCTTTAAGTATGGATATTGTTGAACGTATTATTGATAAATTTATAGCTGAGCTTAACCAAGATTTGAAAAAGAAAAAAGTAAGTATTGAATTGAGTAAAAAAGCTAAAGGCTATCTTGCTCAGATGGGGTATGAGCCTGAGATGGGAGCACGACCTTTGACTCGTATGATTCAAGAGTATATTAAAGACCCCTTAAGTGATGAACTTCTCTTTGGTAAACTAAAAAATGGTGGTCATGTCAAAGTTGACTATAAAAAAGAAATTATTTTTGATATTAGTAAATGATTCCACAGATTCGTTATGAATTTATTTTTCCTGATCCAAACTCTGCAAATGAGGCAGGAATTGTTGCTTGGGGTGGAGATTTAAGTCCTAATCGGCTTTTGCTTGCTTATCGTAGTGGTATATTCCCTTGGTACTCAGCAGGTGATCCTATCCTCTGGTGGTCCCCCAACCCTCGTCTTATATTAGATCTTGATGATTTTAAGCTCCGACGCTCTTTGAAAAAACGTTTGAAACATTTTGAAATCCGTGTAGATACAGCCTTTAATGAGGTAGTTAACGCTTGTGGCTCAGTTTTACGAGAAGGACAAGAAGGCAGTTGGATACTTCCTGAAATTGCTGAAGCTTATGGTGCATTGCATGAAATGGGACATGCTCACTCTGTAGAAGCCTATCAAGATGGAAAATTAGTTGGAGGGCTTTATGGAGTGGCCATTGGAAAAGTCTTTTGCGGTGAGTCCATGTTCGCTCATGTCAGTGATGCTTCAAAAGTTGCCTTTGCTTTTTTAGTTGAACATCTAAAACTATGGGGCTTTGATTTTATCGATGCACAGATTCCAACCTTACATGTAAAGAGTTTAGGTGCAAAAGAAGTGTCACGTGAGGTGTTTTTAAGACGACTAAAAAATTTAATATGTGAAGAAGTTTCTGAAGAGAGTTGGAAAGTGATAATATAATAGACTTAGATAATACAGATATATTCACACCAAAAGACACTTAAGAATTAAGCTAATTTCTTACTTTGTGTAAAATCTACAATGTGCTTTTGAAGCAAATCAAGTGCATCGAGGATATTAAAGGTTGTATCATTGTTAGAGATTTTGTCTTTAATGCTTTGTACCTCATACTCTAAATCAATCTGTTTGCTAGCTTCGCTATATTCTTTAGAAAAGTGACTATTTTTCATATAGCCATTTTTTAATTCATCATAGTTAGTCATAAAAATTCCTCTCATTATATTTTTTTCTTAACGCTTTAGCTTTATTGATCTCACTGTTTGGAGTTTTTTGACTTTTTTTCACAAAAGCATGCGTAATGACAACTCTTTGTCCACTCAAATAATAATAAAGATTTCTTACAATCTTATTAGGTAGGCTTACTCTTATTTCAAAAATACCATCATCTAAGTGCTTTGACAAATTTTCCTTAACCGCTAAGTTGCTATTTTTTAACATAATAAATTTATCAATTGCAGCAAATACTTTTGCTATTTCATTTTGTGGCAAGCTCTCAATAAACTTAAGAAATGGAGCATTGTTATCTAATTCGATAAATTCAACTGTATACATGGTGAATTATACCAAAATAATATGTTTATGTAACTATTACACACATCAGATTCCTAATTGAGTAGTTCAACCCCAAGGGTGATTAACTGTATTACAAAAAGAAGAATTAGAAGAAGTGCAGCTAAAATTATTAAAGCATTTAGGATTATAAAAGTAGCAAATACTCGTTACATGTAAGCACTCTTTCACCAAAATGAAAAAGTTTCAAAAAATAGTTGCATCTTAAGTTTCCTTAAGCTTAATCACTCTATAATTTTTTCAATTTAAACATAAAGGGTATCTATGAAAAAAATCTTATTAAGCGCTTTAGCGGTAGTAGCACTTAGCACAATGGCATCAGCAACAGTTAACAATCAAACAGGTTGTGGTCTTGGTTCTCAACTTATTAAAGAAGACAATTCTGCAGTAATGTTAGCACTTCAAGCTACAACAAATACTACTTCAGGTAACCAAACTTTTGGTATTACTTCAGGAACTTCTGGTTGTAAAAAAGTGAAGTTTGTAATGAATGAGGCGGCACAAGAGTTTGTAGCTTCAAATATGGACGAACTTGCTAAAGATATCGCTATGGGTCAAGGTGAGTCTGTTGATACACTTGCAGAGCTTCTTAAAGTTGAAGACAAAGCAGCATTTTCTGCAGCACTTCAATCAAACTATAATGACATCTATACATCTAAAAATGTTGAAATGTCTGATGTAGTGGAAAATATCTCTACTATTGCAATATAATTATAACGGGCTTGCCCCGTTATCCTCAAAACTACCTTTAAGGTCTTAAAATCTTCCGTTTTTTTCTTTTTCTTTTTTCTTTACATGTAACACTTTTGGCAAATCTAAGTAGCTACCATACTTTAGCTGATGAAAAACAGTTATATGAAAAGCGTTATTGGAAACTGCTCTTACATGTAAAGGGCAACGAAAGTGAAATTGATGACCCTGAATTTTTTATTTCAGATACGGGAAAAAGAGATTTTAAAAGTGAACTTCATGCTACAATAGATGCACTTTATAATGAAGTGACTTTTGATGATAATGCTACAGCATGTCAATACCCCGCGCGAAAAGCTTGGCTTCAAGAAGAGCTTTTGTTAGAGAATTTACCAATTGTTACATGTAAGGCTTATGATACACTTGTTGAAAAGATTGATCCTCAGTCGGTAACTATGGTATTTGCTGATGCTCATATTAATTCTCCTGCATCCATGTTTGGACATACTTTTTTACGTATTGACTCTTCTCATGACTCTAAATTACTCTCACATGCCATCAATTATTCGGCAAATGCTGATCAAAAAACTGAAAATGGTGTTGTTTTTGCTATTAAAGGGCTCTTTGGAGGTTATCCTGGTATCTACTCTTTACTGCCCTATTATGAAAAATTAAAAGAGTATAAAAATACCGAACAGCGTGATATTTGGGAGTATGAGCTTAATCTGACTCCTGATGAAGTTAAGCGTATGGTGATGCATATCTGGGAAATACATAATACCTATTCATGGTACTATTTTTTTGATGAAAACTGCTCGTATCACATGCTCTGGTTGCTTGAAGTGGCACGTCCTAGTGTTCATCTGCGAGAATACTTTACCTACCAAGTGATTCCACCTGAAACAATTTTTGCGATTGAGAAAGAAAACTTAATAGAGAAGCGAAAATTTCGTCCTTCAAAGCGTTCTGTCTTATTGGCATATGAAGCGAAACTTTCTTTAAGAGAACAAAATAATGCTATTGCCGTGGCTCTTGGTAATGCTAAAGTTGATGAAGTATTAGAAAATAAATCACAAGAACAACAGCAATATTTTTTAGAAGCTGCGGCTGAGTTGTGCGAGTACTATTTTATAGAAAATAAAATTGATAAAGATAATTATTTAGAAACTTTTCAAGACATTTTGAGAGCACGTGCCCAATTAGGGAAGGGTTCAAGCCTACATGTAAAAGTGCCTACTAATCCTGAAATGGCACATAAGTCATCACGATTACGTTATCAACTTGCGTCTCGTAATGGTTATATTGAACATTACATGGGAATACGTGTAGCATATCAAGATATTTTTGATAGTGATATTGGGATGCTCCGTGGTACTCAAATTGAATTTTTTGATCTTTTGTTAAGCTATAGTGCTGATCGTCTTGATTATACCAATAGTCCTCTAGCTGCTACAGAAGAGTCTCATATAGATGTTGAAAAATTGACGATTATCTCTTTATCTTCGTATGCGCAGCGAGGTAGTTTTTTTCAACCTTTTTCATGGAGAATGAGTACAGGATTTAATCGTGAGTATCTTGATGATAAAAACCATTTTAATTTTACACTAGGTGTAGGAGAGAGCTGGGGAAGTGAGTGGGGCTATTTATATCTAATGGCAGATACACTTTTTTATTATGATGATAAAGATTCTACCTTAGGCATTTCACCCTCTCTCGGATTTATCGTGTATGAAGCAAAAGATTTTAAATTTAATGCTGAATATCGTTACCGCCTCTTTTATGATGGACAACGTCAACATCTTTTTAATGCTTCACAGTTATGGCAGGTGCAACAAAATGTAGGTATTAAGCTTGGTTATGACTATATTGAACGTTTTGGTGAGAATGAAAACCGTTTTAAAGCGGGAATTGATTATTATTTTTAGATTATACTTAAGTACTTAGAAAAATTGGAGGCTTATTATGGCTCTATCAAATCATGATGATTATCATGTTGATGTTGAAAGTTTAACATTTGAGACACTTAAAAAAATTCGTGCGTATTTAAAACGTCTTATTGATGTTGGCGGAAGTGATTTACATATTAAAGCAAATGCAGTTATTCGTGCGAGAGTTAATGGGGAGATTGTGCCATTATCAGGTGAGATTTTTTCCAAAGAAGAGGCAATTACTTTTGCCAAAGAACTCTTACGCCACCGTTTTCATGAATTTGTGGAAAATAAAGAGCTGGATTTAACCTATCCCTTTGATGAAAATACCCGTTTTCGTGTCAATATCTTTTTTCAGATGGAAGGTGTCTCGGCAGTATTTCGTGTAATTCCTGTGAAGATTCTCTCTATTGAAGATCTTAAACTTCCTGAAATTGTTTATAAATTTACTATGGCAGAACGGGGACTTGTCTTGGTTACGGGTGTTACGGGAAGTGGTAAATCAACAACACTTGCTGCTTTAATTAATGAGATTAATTGGAAACGCCGTCGTCATATTATTACAGTTGAAGATCCTATTGAATTTGTACATAAAGATAGAAAATGTATTGTGAATCAGCGAAGTATCGGACAAGATAGTCTAAGTTTTGCTAATGCTCTTCGTGCTTCTTTACGTGAGGATCCTGATATTATCCTTGTTGGGGAGATGCGGGATATGGAAACTATTGAGATTGCTCTACATGCAGCTGATACGGGTCACCTTGTCTTTTCAACCCTGCATACACTAGATGCGAAAGAGACGATTAATCGTATTATTGGTACTTTTCCAACACAAGAGCAAAACCGTATTCGTTTGACATTAGGATCGGTTTTAGCAGGAGTTATCTCTCAACGCCTTATCCCAACCGTAGATGATAAGCGTACAGCAGCTCTTGAAGTACTTGTAAAAACTTCTCGAATAGAACAGCTGATTTTAGAAGATCGTGATGTTGAAATTCGTGATGCAATTGAAGAAGGGAAAGAGATTTATGGATCTCAAAGCTTTGATCAGGCGATTTTAGATCTTTTCAATGCAGGAGTAATATCCAAAGAGAAGGCTTTTGAATATGCAACATCTCCATCTGATTTAAAATTGAAAATGCAGGGTGTAGGTATGTCAAGCAATGAAGAGTCTGATTCTGAAGCGGAAAAAGAAGAAAAAGAATTTTCTGAAGATGAGGTTTTTGAGTTAAAGCGTGATTAAAATATTTTTCGATATAATGCGACTCATTTTTTAAACAAAGGACTTCTATGTTAGAAGGTATTATTAGAGAGAGTACTGGTAAGAGAGCTACTAAAGCATATCGCCGAGATGGTTATCTAATTGCAAATATATACGGAAAAGGGCTTGAAAATATTCATGCTGCATTCAAAATGAATGAATATATCCGTACTGTGCGCAATAAAGAGACTTTGGCTTTTCCAGTTAAAATAGATGGTAAAGAGTTGAACGTTGTAGTTCAAGGATACGAGTCTCATGCGGTTACAGGTAATCTTTTACATGTAGATCTTATGGTTGCACAAACTAGCGTTGTAACACACTATCATGTTCCTGTTGATGCTCAGGGTTCTCCTGTTGGTCTGAAAAACAAAGGTATGTTACATATCGCTAAAAAACGTCTTCGCGTAAAAGCGGCTATTGAAAATGTTCCTAATTCTATTGTTGTTAATGTAGCACCTCTTGATCTTGGTGATTCAATTTTGATTCGCGATTTAGATGCTATTGATAATCTTACATTTACTGATATTGATCGTGTGTCAGTTCTAAGTATCATTAAAGCGAAATAATTTTGCTTATTGTCGGTCTAGGTAATCCTGGAGCGACTTATGCCGATACACGGCATAATATTGGCTTTATGGTGATTGACGAGCTTTGTCGTCGCCATAGTGTCCAAGCTATTGTAAAAAGCTCTTTTCAGGGTGATCTTTTTAAGTTTTCTTCCCATTATCTACTCAAACCCAATACTTTTATGAATCTTTCTGGACATTCAATTACCGCTGTGAAGCAGTTTTATAAGATTGATGAAGTTATTGTTGTTCATGATGATTTAGATCTTCCATTTGGAACCTTACGTTTCAAACATGGGGGTGGACATGGGGGACATAATGGTCTGAAATCTACCGATTCCTTGATCTCAAAAGAGTATATTCGCGTACGTATGGGCATTGGTAAGCCTGAGTATAAAGGTGAAGTTACTTCTCATGTCTTGAGTGCATTTAATGAAGATGAACAAGCTCACCTCTCTTCTTGGATAGGACATACTGCTGATGCTATTGAAAAACTCTTTGAATTAAGCTGGGAAGATGTGGCATCTCAGTATTCAATCAAAAAATTTTCGCTACAATAGCCCTTACATGTAAGGCTTTAAATGCTCACTTTTAAATATATCGCTTGGCACTATTTTAAATATTTTCTTATTGTCCTTTTGGCTCTTGTCTTTTTTATGGTGGGTTTTGATTATATGCAAGTCTCAAAAGACCTTCCTTCTTCAGCAAACTTAGTAGTTATTTATGTTGTATTTAAATCTTTTTTTGCTATTGATATGATGCTCCCTTTATCTCTTGTTTTTGGAATGATTGCGACAAAAGTTCATCTGATACGTTCAAATGCTTTAGTGGCTTTTTACTCTTTAGGCTACTCTAAAACAGATATTTTAAAGCCTTTTGTTATAGTTTCTGGACTGATTGTTATAATCTATATTTCACTCCACACTACGGCGTTTGCTCGAGCAGATGAATACTCTAATAATATTCGATCTTCATCACAATTTTTAAAACCAACGCAGAACCTTTTCTTTACTTATGAAGATAAATATGTCTATTTTGGACATTTATATCCCCTACAAGAGAGAGCTGAAGATATTCGTATCTTTACGACAGAGACCAATGAGTTAAAAGAGTTATTAGTAGCGAAAGAAGCTTATTATCGAGAGGGATATTGGCATATTAAAGAAGCCAAGCAGATGCAAAAACCCAAAAATCTTTCGCTTAGAAGTGAAGGGATTGTCTTAAATACCCAATACAATCTTCAGCTTTTAAAAGGCTTTAGACCTAAGATACTCGATCAGGTATATGAAGGAAAAGTGAATTTTACTATCATAGATGCCATTGATGCGATGGTTTTACTTCAAGATCAAAATATTAATATTGATAAGATTAAAAGTGCCTTGTATCGAATGTTTATACACCCATTTTTTGTACCTTCTTTGATAGTTATTATCTTTTTCTTTGTGCCTATTAGCTCACGTTTTTTAAATGTTTCACTCTTTAGTTTTGGTGCGATTTTAGCAACATTGATTATTTGGGCTATCTTATTTATGATGATTGAACTTTCAAATACCAAGACCATTCCTAGTGAGGTTGGTGTTGTCTTACCGGTCGTGATACTCTTTAGCATTTCACTCTATATTTGGTATAAAAATTGTAGTAATTGCCATCTCAAAGAAAGTTAGCTGATAATTATCAACTCTTACATGTAAGGATAAGCCTCTTTTAGATAAAATAGGTTTATTTATGAATTAGAGGATGTTTAGTGATAGATTTTCACGCATTAGCAAAAGAATATGGAACGCCACTTTATGTTTATGATTTTAATCATATGAGCAGACAATTTGAAGCATTGAAAGAAGCTTTTAAAGGTAGGAAATCTATACTCGCTTATGCAGTTAAAGCAAATTCAAATTTGAGTGTAGTAAAACATTTTGCAAAGATGGGTGCGGGTGCGGATTGTGTCTCTATCGGTGAAGTACGTCGGGCTTTAATGTGTGGAGTACCTAGTTACCGTATTATTTTTAGTGGTGTGGGTAAGCGTGATGATGAGATTAAAGAAGCGCTAGAAAATGATATTTTATATATTAACCTTGAAAGTGAGGCGGAGCTTCTTCGTGTGGAAGCGATAGCTAAAGAGCTCAATATTACCGCGCGTATTAGTGTACGTGTAAATCCAAATATCGATGCAAAAACTCATCCGTATATCTCTACAGGTTTACATTCAAGTAAGTTTGGTGTTGATTTAAATACTGCAAAACGGATGTATATTCGTGCGAAAAACTCAAAACACCTTAATCCTATTGGCATTCATTTTCATATTGGAAGTCAACTCACTGAACTAGAGCCTATTCGTGAATCAGCAGAAATTGTTGCTGATTTAGTGCGTTCGTTAAAAGTTCTTAAAATTGAGCTTAAATTTTTCGATATTGGTGGGGGTTTAGGCATTCGCTATAACAATGAGACGACGATAGAGCCATATGAATATGCCCAAGCTATTCTCTCTACTTTAACAGCAATGGATATTACAATTATTTGTGAACCAGGACGTTTTTTAACTGCAAATGCAGGATATTTTATTACTAAAGTGCTTTATGAAAAACAAAATGGTGATAAGCGTTTTGTTGTTGTTGATGGAGCGATGAATGATTTTATTAGACCTAGTTTGTATGAAGCTTATCATGAAGTAAATACTCTAGCAAAAGAGGGTAAAACAAGCCCAGCTGATATTGTAGGTCCTGTTTGTGAGAGTGGTGATTTCTTGGCAAAAGATTATGAATTGCCGATGATGCAACGTAATGACTTACTTGTACTTGAAAGTGCGGGAGCCTATGGTTTTGGCATGGGAAGTAATTACAATAGCCGAGGCCGTTCAGCTGAAGTTGCCATTGAAAATTCCACAGATCGTTTAATCCGTCATCGTGAGACTTTTGATGATATTATTGCAGCTGAAAGAGAGTTTTTAGAAGGTGTACAATGAAAAATTTAGATGAATGTCGTATTGCTATTGATAGTATCGATGACGAGGTATTAGCCCTTTTAAATCGTAGAATGCATATTGTTGAACGTGTTGGTGAAATTAAAAATGATAGTGGCGGTGCTATCTATCGACCTGAGCGAGAAAAAGCGATTCTTGATCGTTTAGAGATGCTGAGTAAAGATGAAATACTAAATAAAAGTGCTATCGAAGCTATCTTTTTAGAAATCTTTGCCGTAGCACGAAACCTTGAGCTTCCAGAACGTATTGCCTATCTTGGACCAGAAGGTAGTTTTACTCATCAAGCAGCAGAATCACGTTTTGGCGCAATGAGTGATTATCTCTCTCTTGGTTCTATTGCTTCTGTTTTTAAGACAATTGAAGCAGGGCGTGCGAAGTTTGGTGTTGTTCCTATTGAAAATAGTCGTGATGGTGTTGTGGGTGAAACTTTAGACCTTTTAGCAAATAGCCCAATGAAAATTGTAGCAGAATTATATATGCCTATTCATATGTCTTTTGCTTCAAAAGCGCGTAATATCACAGATATTAAATGTATCTATTCTAAAGATAAAGGATTTGGACAATGTCGTGAATTTTTAGGTCAACATGGCTTAGAAAATATTGAACAAATTCCTGTTGAATCAACAGCTAAAGCAGCAATTCTAGCAGCCAAAGACCCTAGTGCAGGTGCAATTTGTTCTCATATCGCTGCAAAGCTTTATGGAGTTCCTAGTATGTTTGAAAATATTGAAGATGTTTATAATAACACAACGCGCTTTGTTATTTTAAGCGATTTTGAAAATGCACCGAGCGGGGAAGATAAAACATCAATTTTAGTACGCCTCAAAGACGCTCAAAAATCAGGAGCTTTAGCAAACTTCTTGCAAGACTTCAATGAAGGAGAGGTGAACCTAAGTAAAATTGAGAGTCGTCCCTCTCATGATGATGATAGTTTTGGTTACTGGTTCTTTATTGATTTCTATGGTCATATTGAAGATGAGTATGTGCAAAAAGTTTTAAGAAAACATACTGATGAAGTGACATGGCTTGGAAGTTATGTAAAGGGTGACAATGCAATTTAATAAGGTATTAGATGGCATTAAAACTTATGAAGCAGGCAAGCCAATTGAGTTGGTTGTTCGCGAATATGGTATTGATTCGAAAGATATTGTTAAACTTGCAAGTAATGAAAATCCATACGGGTGTTCTTTACATGTAAAGAAGGCTGCGGGGGAGATTATCTCTAAAATGGCACTCTACCCTGATGATTCGATGTACAGACTCAAAGAAGCATTGGCAGAGCGTTTTGAAGTAAAAAGTGATAATATTATTATTGGTGCAGGAAGTGATCAGGTTATTGAATTTGCTGTTCATGCTAAAGCAAATGCTTCACGTCCTGTTTTAATGAACTCCGTAACATTCGCAATGTATGAAATTTATGCCCGTCATGTGGGCTCACCTATTATTCGTACTACATCACAAGAGCATGATCTTGATCAATTTTATGCTCTGTATAAAGAGCATAATCCATCTATTATTTTTATATGCACGCCTAATAACCCTACTGGAGATGCTCTAGACGCGGATAAACTTATCACTTTTTTAGAAAAAATTGATAGTGATACCTTGGTAGTTGTTGATGGCGCGTATATGGAATATGCACGCTATAAAGATGATAAAAAAGCTATTGATGTTGAGAAGTTAATCACAAGTTTTTCTAATGTACTCTATCTAGGTACTTTCTCAAAGGCCTATGGACTTGGTGGTATGCGTATTGGCTATGGTATTGCAGATTCAAAAATGATTAAGGCTCTGTATAAGTTACGACCTCCTTTTAACATTACAACACTCTCTCTTGAAGCCGCAACAGTCGCTTTATCTGATGAAGCGTTTGTGAAAGAGAGTGTTATTAAAAGTTTTGAGCAGATGCAAGGGTATGAAGCTTTTGCTAGAGATCATGATTTGGATCTTATTGAAAGTTATACAAACTTTATTACATTATGTTTTAAAGAACCTCGTAGTAGCTCTATCTTGGCACAAGAACTTTTAAAACAAGGGATGATAGTGAGGGATTTAAGCTCTTATGGGTTAAATGCTATTCGTGTTACAGTTGGTAAAGAAGATGAAAACAGTCGTTTTTTTGATCTCTGTGAAAAATTACTTTAAGCAGGTATAGGTATCAATGGACTTTAAAGCACTTATCGAACAGCTATCAGTACTCTTTACTAAGCTTAGTAAGATGCAAAAAATTATTGTGGGTGTCACTATTGCCGGCATTGTTGCCTTTTTAGTTTTTTTAGTTGTTTATACATCCTCTGGTTCAAGAAAGAGTGACTATAAAGTTTTGTTTGAAAATCTTTCTGCCATTGATTCTGCTAAGGTTATTGAACAGTTAGAAAAAGATAATATTCCCTATAAAATTCCAAGAGAAAATGTGATTACTGTTCCTAAAGATGTTGTTTATAAAGAGCGTATGACAATAGCATCTTTAGGTATTGCCAAAGAGAGTGGTGTTGGTTTTGAACTTTTTGATGAGCAAGAGTTTGGAGCAACTCGTTTTGATCAAAATATAAAATTTTTACGAGCATTAGAGGGTGAGTTGGCTCGTACAATTGATGCTCTTGCTCCTATAGAACGCTCTAGTGTGAATCTTGCACTTCCTAAAGAGTCACTTTTTGTCTCTAAAGAGGTGCTTCCTTCAGCTTCTGTTATGGTAAAGCTTATAGAAAATCGCCGTCTCACTGTAAAGCAGATTCGAGGTATAAAAAATCTTGTAGCTGCTTCTGTTCCTAAGCTTAGTATTGAAAATGTTACTCTGGTTAATAATGAAGGTGAAACCTTAGGTGATAATGATGGTCATGCTCAGATGAGTGAACTTTCACAAATGCAACAAAAGTATAAACATACCGAAGAGCGCAAAAAAGAGCAGAAAATTGTTGCTGTTTTATCTCCTTTTATTGGAGGAAAAGAGCGTGTTGTTGCGACTGTAACTATTGAGTATGACTTTTCACAAGAGAGCTATAATTCAGAGACATTTGATCCTGAAAGTGTTGTTCGAAGTGAGCAGAGTAATGAAGAGAAACGTGAAGGAACTAACCCTAAAGAGGTGGGTGGAGTCCCTGGAGCTGTTAGTAATATTGGTCCTGTAGAAGGTTTGAAGTCTCAGCAGAGTGGTGAAAAGTATGAAAAAACCAATACAACAACCAATTATGAGATTTCTAAAAAAATATCTAGTTCACAAGGTGAATTTGCAATTACAAAACGTATTACTGCTGCAGTCGTTGTTGATGGTAAGTATCAAAATAAACGTGACGAAGCGGGAAATCTTCTTGATGAAAAAGAGTATATTGCCCTCGATGAGAGTCAGCTTCAATCTATTAGATCCTTGGTGACTCAATCTATTGGTATAGATGAAACACGCGGCGATCAAATATCAGTGCGAAACTTTCAGTTTGAAGCCTCACGAAGTACTCTTAATGCTCCAAGCAGTGCAAGTAAAATTCAAAATATTATTGAAGTATATCTTGCGCCATTTGGAGAACTTTTTAAATATATTTTGGTTATTCTTATTATTTTAATAGGATATAAAAAGGTGATTGCACCATTTTCACAGCGAATGCTTGAAGTAAGTGCGGAAGAAGATGACTTGGAAAAACCAGTCTTAAATATTGAAGACGATGAAGAGGAAGATCTTGTTGAAAAAGTTCAAGCTATGCGTAAAAAAGTTGAAGATCAACTCGGTGTAGGAGAAGGCTTTAGTGAAGATGAACTTAAGCATGATGTCTTATTAGAAAAACTTAGAAACTTAACAGAAGAGCGTCCTGATGAAGTGGCTTCAATTCTTCAAGTCTTACTTGATGAAGAGAATAATAGTTTCGATATGGCCAAAGCAGGAAAGGAAAATTAATGAAACTTTCTGAAGCACAACAGCTACAGTTTGATGAAATGAGTATGGCAGAAAAGATTGCTATCTATCTTTTACAAATGGGTGAAGAGGCAACGGCTATTATTTTTTCAAATCTTTCTGTTGAAGGAATTACTGAAGTTTCAAAACATATTGCTAATAACCGATCGATTGATCGTAATATCGCAGCAGCGGTTTTGGAAGAGTTTTATGCCATTATTCAATCAAATCAATATTTAAGTACAGGCGGTATTGAGTATGCACGTGAAATTCTTTATAAAGCTCTCGGTCCAGAAGAGGCTAAAAAAGTTTTAGAACGTCTCTCTAAGACTATGGCTAATACACAAAATTTTGCTTATCTTTCTAAGATTAAGCCACAACAACTAGCAGACTTTATTGTCAATGAGCATCCTCAAACTATTGCCTTGATTTTAGCCCATATGGACCCTACTGCGGCGGCAGAAACTATTGGGTTTTTCACAGATGACTTACGCGCAGAAGTTGCTATGCGTATGGCAAAACTTGGTGATATTTCGCCTTCAATTATTAAGCGAGTTAGTGCAGTATTAGAGTCAAAACTTGAATCTCTTGCAAGCTATAAAGTTGAAGTGGGTGGACCTCGTGCGGTAGCAGATATATTTAACCGATTGGGTGCTAAAGCATCTAAAGGTACTCTAGCTCAAATTGAGCAAGAAGATGAAGAGTTAGCAGTTTCGATTAAAGAGATGATGTTTACTTTTGAAGATATTACTGATCTTGACAACAATGGAGTTCGTGAAATTCTTAAAGTTGCTGATAAACAAGACCTTATGTTGGCACTTAAAAGTGCTCCTGAAGAGTTGCGTGAGAAGTTCTTTGGAAATATGTCTGAGCGTGCTCGTGATGCCTTTGCTGAAGAGATGCAGTTTATGGGTGCTGTTAAGGTGAAAGAAGTTGATGGTGCACAACGTAAAATTGTTGAAGCTGTGCAACAACTTGCAGAGCAAGGTATCTTGCAAGTTGGTGAGACTGATGAGATGGTTGAGTAATTATGGCAGTTGTTATTAGTAAAAATAGTACCGATGAACACAATGTTAATAAGTATAAATTTAAAGTACTCTCCTTTACTGGACATGAAGATGAATGTGAGAGTAGTTCCTTAATAGATGAGGCCGAAGTAGAACAAAACAGCAGTGTTCAAGAAACGATTGAAAATCATGAGATATCATCATCATCCAAAGATGAGCTTGTTGAGTCATTACTTAAAAAAACTGATGAAATGTCTTCAAACTTCATTAAGCTGCAAATGCGACTTGAAGAGAAAGAGAATGAGTTTAAAACTACTCTTGAGATAGCGAAAAAAGAGTCGTATGAGCAAGGTTTGTCTGATGCAAAAGAGCAACTGAAAAATGAAAATGAGAAGAAGCAAGTAAGTAGTGTTGAACAGTTTTCCAAGTCAGTATTGGCCTTAGAAAAAAGTGCATTAGAATTTGAAACAGCTTTAGGAGATGTTGAAAATGAGCTTATCAATGCAGCAGTTGATATTGCAAAAGAGGTTATTCTTGTTGAACTTGATGAGCACTCTAGCGATATCGCTGCTAAATTATCACATGAACTGATTCAAGATCTTCAAAAAAGTGCTAAGGTGACTTTAAAAGTGAACCCAAATGATCACGGGAAAGTTTCCCAACAAGTTGGAAAATTAGAGCGTGTAGAAATTATTTCTGATAGTGCAATTAGCCCTGGAGGTGTTGTGGCATTAAGTGAATCAGGAAATATAGATTCAGAAATTATGAAACGTTATGAACGAGTAAAAAAAGCAGCATTAGGTGGGTAGAAATAATATGAATATAAAGTCGTATGACATACAACAGCTAGAAGTGTTGTGTGAAGATATTCGAGAACGTATTTTAGAAGTTGTGAGTAAAAATGGAGGTCATTTAAGCTCAACATTGGGAGCCACAGAACTTATTGTAGCAATGCATAAAGTTTTTGATTCATCAAAAGATCCTTTTATCTTTGATGTTTCACATCAGGCATATGCGCATAAATTGCTTACAGGGCGTTGGGATGAGTTTGATACTCTACGTCAGTTTGACGGTATCTGCGGTTATACAAAACCACAAGAGTCAGAGCATGATTACTTTGTGGCAGGACATAGCTCAACTTCTATCTCTTTGGGTGTTGGTGCGGCAAAAGCTATTGCTTTAAAAGGTGAGTCTGATGAGCGTGTACCTATTGCAGTTATTGGTGATGGCTCCATTAGTGCAGGTATGGCTTATGAGGCAATGAATGAGCTTGGTGATAGAAAATACCCAATGATTATTATCTTAAATGATAATGAGATGAGTATTGCTAAACCAATTGGTGCTATGAGCCGTATGCTAAGTTCAGCTATGGCAAGCCCTTTTTATCAGCGAATTCGAAATAATGTTGAGCAAGTTGTTGATCACTTTGGTGAGAGTGCACATTATATGGCAAAACGTTTTGAAGAGTCTTTTAAGCTCATTACTCCTGGTATCTTATTTGAAGAGATGGGAATAGAGTATATTGGTCCTGTTGATGGACATAATCTTAAATCTTTAGTTGAAACCTATGAATTAGCAAAAGCACTGAAGAAACCTGTAATTATTCATGTTCAAACCCTAAAAGGTAAGGGTTATGAAATTGCTGAAGGTCAGCATGAAAAATGGCATGGAGTAGGGCCATTTGATCGCAATAGTGGCACTTCAAATAAAAAAGTAACTGCTAAAAGTGCAACACAAATTTATACAGAAGCCTTACTATATCTGGCTGATAATGATAAAAAAGTTGTAGGTGTTACTGCTGCTATGCCTAGCGGAACAGGCATGAGCAAATTAATGGAAAAATATCCTGAACGTTTTTGGGATGTAGCCATTGCGGAGCAACACGCGGTTACTTCTATGGGAGCACTTGCTAAAGAGGGCTTTAAGCCTTTTTGTACAATTTACTCGACTTTTTTACAGCGTGGATATGACCAAGTAATTCATGATGTTTGTCTCTTAGATTTACCTGTAGTATTTGCACTTGATCGTGCTGGAATTGTTGGAGAAGACGGGGAGACACATCAGGGTGTATTTGACATCAGCTTTTTACGAGCCATCCCAAATATGACACTTTTTGCACCATGTAGTGAAAAGGCTATGCACCGTGCAATGAAGTTTGCTTACGAGTTTGAACATCCTTGTTCGCTTCGTTATCCACGAGGATGTTTTACTCAGGCTCAACTTCCTGAACCACAACCTTACGAGTTAGGAAAGTCTCAACTTCTTATCTCTAATGAGAGTGATATCTTATTGATTGGTTATGGTAATGGTGTAGGACGTGCACGTGAGACTATGAATTTTCTTGATGAAGATGTCTCTCTTTTGGACTTACGTTTTGTAAAACCACTTGATTATGAGAGCTTACATGTAATGGCACAAAAACATAAACGCTGGTATGTTTTTAGTGACTCTTCAAAGGCTGGTGGTGTTGGTTCCGCTCTTTTAGAGTTTTTAGCAGATGAAAAAATCATAGATGTTTTAGTAACAAGCTTTGAGTATGAAGATGAGTTTATCACCCATGGAAATACAAAAGTCGTTGAGGAATCTTTAGGTATACTACCTAAACAGCTTGCTGAAAAAATTTCTCAAGGATAGAAAATGGGTGCCTTAGAGTATTATACATATCATGATTATAAACATTGGGAAGGTAGTTGGGAGCTTATTGATGGAGAAGCTTTGGCTATGGCTCCATCACCTATGAAGTCACATCAGCAGATTGCTTACGAAATAGCAAGAATATTAGGTAATTCTATAGAAGAGTGTGAACAGTGTACAGTCTTGGGAGAAGAAGATTATATAGTAGATGAATCAACTATCTTGAAACCAGATATCGTACTCATGTGCAATGATAATGATGATGATTTTATCACTAAAGCTCCTGAAATTGTTATCGAAGTTATCTCAAAATCAACCGCAAGACGTGATGAAGAGTATAAATTTAAAATTTATGAAAAAGAGAAAGTAAAGTACTATATTTTAGTCTATCCTGACTCTCTACATGCTAAAATTTTTAAGCTTTATGGACACACGTATCAAAAAGAGGGTGACCTTTTTGATAAAGAGTATATTTTTGAAGACTTAGAGTGCTCTGCTTCACTAGATTTTAAAAAGGCATTTAAAAAGTTTAAGAAGTAAGCATCGCTATAGCCGCGTTGCGCCCTGTAACTCTTCCATCCACACGATAGGAGAAAAAAGTTCTATTTTCACAAGCGCTACAATACTCTAGCTCATCTATAAATTTCACCCCGATACTTTCAAGTTGTTTTTTTACAATAGTGTTTACATGTAAGAAAGGCTTGGTCTCTTTATAGCTAATCATCTCTTCATATCCAAGAGCTTTAGCCTCTTTGGCAATACTCTCATTCACCTCATAACAACATCCATGAATACTAGCACCAAGGCTTACATGTAAAGATTCTATCTTACAGCTAAAGTGCTCTTGCATTATCTTTATAGTCTTAGAAGCTATATTTTTAAAAGCCCCAGCACGCCCTGCATGAACAACTGCTATTACATGTAAGAGTGGATCGTAGATGATAATAGGCAGACAATCAGCACTCATAATCATAATAGGTATATTTTTTTTATTGCTGACAAGAGCATCACATTCAGGAGGATTAAAAAAGTCATCTTTATCTGTAACGATATGAATAATATCAGAATGAATCTGCTTCATATGAACGAGTTTTGTATAATCATAGCCCAGCTCTCTGGCTAGAAGTTGATGATTTGTTATAACATCATTTTTATCATCACCTACATGAAAAGCAAGATTATTGCTATGATAAGATTTCTGCGAATATCCTCCATTGCGTGTGCTAAAAGCATGGGAAAGATTCTTAAAGGGTGTGAGTAGGTTACTTTTTAAAAATTTATCCTCTTTTTTTAGCATAAAATTTCCTCATATAATTTATCAAAGACTACTTGCATTTGACCGAACTCTCTGGGTTAAAACAACAGCAAGTTCACGAAGTACTTCTTTTTCCATTACCTCTTTAGCACTATCATTGTTCGCAATCGCAGTATAAAATGCATACTCAAAATCAGTTAGCCCCATCTTCTGCACTCGCCTTAGTAGTTCTCTCAACTGCTTTATTTACCGCATAGACATATTCAAAACCAAGACTATCTAAAAGTTCTATGGCAAAAAATTCTATTTCATTTTCTGTTGTTTTAGTTGATTATTCATTTAAATAGCCTGTCCCTTTTATTCTTGCTTTTGCCATATGTGTTATTCCAAGTATTAAAAATTATTAGATTACATTTTAGCGAAGTTTGGTAATGAGAGAGGTTAAAGGGTATCTCTAAAGATGCTCTTGTGAATTTTATGTGAGCTTGAACTTCAATTTTGCTACAATTGGTTTATGCAATTAAATAGTCTTTTACCTCCTACATTAACCGGAAATAGTCCTGCGCTCAAACGCCAAGAGATTTTAGAGTATTTTCAAAATACTTACACCTTATATGAAAAACTTTTTGAAGTTTTTGTGAGTGATGAGGTCTTTTATCAGCAGTCTGAACTTACACGCCATCCTATGATTTTTTATTTTGGTCATACGGCTACTTTTTTTATCAATAAACTGATATTGGCTAAGGTCATTACTAAGCGAATCAATCCTGATTTTGAGTCCATCTTTGCCATTGGTGTGGATGAGATGCAGTGGGATGATTTGAGTAGTGAAAATTATGCTTGGCCTGATATTAATGAAGTTCGAGCGTATCGAGCGGAGTTAAAGAGTTTAATTGAAGAGTTAATTCTAAGTTTGCCTCTTAGTCTTCCTATTACTCAAGATGATCCTTTTTGGGTGATTTTAATGGGAATTGAACATGAGCGTATTCATATTGAAACTTCTAGTGTATTGCATAGACAGCTTGATATTTCACAGGTGAAAAGTCATCCTGAGTTCCTTACATGTAAGGAGTTTGGTGATGCTCCTAAAAATGAGTTAGTCTCTATTTCTGCTGCAACTATCTCTCTAGGAAAAGATAAAACCCACCATCTTTATGGCTGGGATAATGAGTATGGCAAGCAGAGTGAACTTGTAAATGGTTTTGAAACTTCAAAGTACCTCGTTAGCAATGGTGAATTTATGGAGTTTGTGAATGATGGGGGCTATCAAAAAGCACATTATTGGGATGCTGAGGGGCGAAAATTTTTAGAGATAAGCGCAGCTACACATCCTACCTTTTGGGTAAAAGGTAAAAATGGATTTCAGTACCGAAGTATGACGCAGATTATGGATATGCCACTCAATTGGCCTGTAGATGTCAATAATCTTGAAGCCATGGCATTTTGTCGTTGGAAAGGGGAAAAAGATGCGAGTGAGTATCGGCTTTTAAGTGAGGCAGAATGGTATGTGCTTTATGAACGTGCAGGCTTGAGCGATGTACCTGATTTTGATGAGAATAAGGCTAATATTAATCTTGCCCATTATGCTTCATCTTGCCCTGTAGATACTTTTTGTTTTGGTGATATTTATGATGTTTTAGGAAATGTCTGGCAGTGGACACAAACACCTATTGATGGATTTGAGGGCTTTGAACCTCATGGTATCTATGATGATTTTTCAGTACCAACTTTTGATGGAAAACATAATCTTATTAAAGGTGGCTCATGGATAAGCAGTGGCAATGAACTAATGAAACATTCACGTTATGCCTTTCGTCGTCATTTCTACCAACATGCAGGGTTTCGGTATGTAAAAGGAGCTGCAATGCAATTTGATGAAAATATATATGAAAGTGATAGCGCTATCTCTCAGTATTGTGAATTTCAATACGCAAACACCTCTTTTGGAGTAGAAAATTTTGCTTCTCATTGTGCTAGATTAGCGAGTGATTATTCTGTAAATCATACCAAGGCACTTGATCTTGGTTGTGCAACTGGTCGTGCTTCTTTTGAACTTGCACGTCATTTTGATAAGGTAATAGGAATAGACTTTTCAGCACGTTTTATTCAAGTAGGTGTCGCCTTGCAGACAAAAGGGCAGATTTTTTATGAACGCCAAGAAGAGGGTGAGATAAAAACTCGTCAAACTCACACACTTGAAGAGATAGACCTCTTGCATGTAAAGGATAAAGTTGATTTTTTCCAAGGTGACGCATGTAATTTGAAAGCACATTTTGAAGAGTATGATTTAATTATGGCGACTAATCTTATTGACCGTCTTTATGAGCCTCGTCTTTTTTTAGAAACAGTACATAAACGTCTTAATGAAGAGGGTATCTTAATCTTGACTTCACCCTACACATGGCTAGAAGAATATACAGCTAAAGAGTTTTGGATTGGTGGTTATGAAGATGAAAATGGTGATGAGATTTCTACTTTAGAGGGACTTAAAAAAGTTCTTGAAAAAAACTTTGAATTAATTGATACGCAAGATATTGAATTTGTAATTCGTGAAACACCTCGTAAGTTTCAGCATAGTATTGCACAGATGAGTGTTTGGAAAAAGATCTAAATATGTATGAAGAAATAATGTCACAGGTGCATGATCGAAGCCTAGGTAATTCTGAAAAATACCAACTTCGTCAACAGCTTTTTAAAACCGAAGATGTTCTTCCTATGTGGGTAGCTGATATGGATATAGTTACGCCTCCCTTTATTGCTAAGGCTGTTAGTGAGCGAGTGCAAAACCCTATTTATGGTTATGAGATGATGCCAGAATCAGCCTATGAAGCGCAAATAGCATGGATGCAAAGACGTCATAGCTTACATGTAAAGCGTGAATGGATGTTTTATTCACCCTCTGTTGTGGCTTCGATAAATCTCTCTATACAAGCTTTTACAGAGCCTGGTGATAAAATTATTGTACAAACACCTGTCTATTTTCCTTTTATGAGTTCTATTACAAATAATGAGCGTTGTATTATTCGCAATCCTTTAAAAGAAGATGAGAGAGGTGATTATACTTTTGATTTAGAAGATTTAAAATCGAAGATAGATAAAGATACAAAGTTGCTTTTGCTCTGTTCGCCTCATAACCCAGTAGGTCGTGTTTGGAAAAAAGAGGAGCTTTTAGCTCTTGGGGAAATCTGTTTGGAAAATGATATAAAAGTTTTTGCAGATGAGATTCATTCAGATTTAGTTTTTGATGGATATAAGCATACTCCCTTTAGTTCGCTAAGTGATGAGATTCGTGATATCACTATCACTGCTATTGGTCCTGGAAAGACTTTTAACCTCGCAGGTCTTGCTATCTCTACTCTTGTTATCGCAGATAAAATAATGCACAATGATTTTGAAAAAGTATATAAGGCAGTGCATTTTGCAGAGGGTACGGTATTTGGACATGTGGCTTTTGAAAGTGCTTACAAGCAAGGTGATATCTGGATAGATGAATTGATGCAATACCTTAGCTATAATATACAACTCTTAGAAGATATGCTAAAAAAACATCCAAACACCCTTACATGTAAACATCCTCAAGGTACCTATCTTCTTTGGATAGATTGTCGTGCTTTAGGTCTAAGTGATAAGGCTTTACGAGAGTTGTTTATTAAAAAAGGAAAATTGGGTCTAAGTCCTGGAACATCTTTTGGCAAAGAGGGAAGTGGATTTATGCGTATGAATATAGCTGTGCCTCTTGAAACTATGCAAGAGGCACTAAAGCGACTTCATCAGATCTTAGAATTACTCTGAATTTGTTTTAACATACGACGAGCAAAGGGTTGAACTTTTATTTTATGAAGAATTGGCTCTTTTGCCTCTTTTTCTTGCTTTGTCCTTAAAGCTTTCATAACGTCCTCCTTGAACTTTCTTATAGATAATATCGGCTTTTATTGTATATATGTTAAACTACTTAAATGAAAATAAATTGGAATGAATTTAAAGCTTTTAAACATGAATATGATAATCCTCATGGGCGGGATAACTTTGCACTTTTGATTGAATTTTTACGCTCTTTTTATAATGTACAAGATATTCATCTCTTATATGACTCTTTGAAAAATGATGATCTTGCTTTGCTAATGATGAAAAAACGTCGTATTAGTTCTGTAATTATTTTAGAAAAATATATGGCAAAAAAGTTTTAATGCCACTCTCTCGTTTTGAAACATTTATAGATGAACATCATATCTTAACACTTGCAACTTCTAAAGATAATATCCCTCAATGTGCCACACTTTTTTATGCGTATGATGCCTTACATGTAAGCTTTATCGTTGCGTCTGATAGTAAGACAGAACATATTCAAAATCTTATGAATAATAAGCATGTAGCAGGAACAATAGCATTAGAGACAAAAAGTATTGGTAAAATTCAAGGAATTCAATTTCAAGCAGAGATGATTTTAAGTGACAACTCTGAAGATAAGAGACTCTATTTTAAAGCTTTTCCTTATGCCTTAGCCATGAATCCGACCTTATGGAAAATTAAAATTTCAAATATGAAGTTGACTGATAATCGCTTAGGTTTTGGTACAAAGCTTACTTGGGAGGCTTTGGAGTAGAAAGGTGGGATTTATTACAATGGGAATAGAGGGTCTCACCACCTATAAATTTAAAATTTATGGTAGTGGACAGATTCGCTAAACTAGAGGCTACTTTTTCTTAGTGGCCTTTTTAGCTTTCTTTTTTGATTTTTTCTTTTTGTCTGCTTTTTTCGTAGCTTTTTTATCAGCTTTTTTCTTTTTATCGGCTTTTTTCGCTTTCTTTTTCTTGTCAGCTTTTTTCTCCGATTTTTTCTCAGCCTTTTTCACTGCTACTTTTTTAAGTTCTTTTTTCTTATCGTCTTTTGCCATGTGCGTCCTTTTAAGGTTTAAGATACATTTATTATAACGCTAGATAGGTGAAAAAGTAAACAAAAAGAGGAAAAAGAGGGCTTACATGTAACCAAATTGTTACATGTAAGAAAGAATTAGCACTGGTACGTAGTTTTAAACTCGTAAGCAGTTGGGCGACCTTCATCTGGATAAACGTCACGGTTAAATCTGTAGTGCTGATAAGCATCAATGAACTCTTGAGTAAATACTGGTTTCAAGAAGTCATTATCAGCGATAAGACCTTCTAGTGCTTCACGTAATGTGTGTGGCATTTGAGGAATACCTTTTTCACGAATCTCATCAAGAGAGAGTTCAAATAGATCTTCATCCATTGGACCAACAGGAACATTTTCGTTTTTAATTCCATCAAGACCAGCCATCATCATTACTGCAAATGCAAGATAAGGACATGCTGTTGAATCTGGAAAACGCATCTCGATACGCGTTGCCATCTCACCAGCGCCATAAGGAATACGACAAGCAGCAGAACGATTTTGAGAAGAGTAAGTAAGAATACTTGGTGCTTCAAATCCTGGTAAAAGACGCTTATACGAGTTTGTTGATGGATTTGTAAATGCAGAAACAGTAGCAGCATGTTTGAAGATACCGCCTGCATAATTAACAGCCATCTGGCTTAGGTTTGCATACTCACCTGGTGCATAGAAAAGGTTTTTGCCATCTTTCCAAAGTGATTGGTGAACGTGCATACCATTTCCATTATCACCATAAAGTGGTTTAGGCATAAATGTTGCGGTTTTACCGTTAAGGTGAGCAATCATTTTTACAACGTACTTGTATTTTTGAACATTATCAGCAGCGCCGATGATGTCAGAGAAGACGATACCTAGCTCATGCTGCCCTTGTGCAACCTCGTGGT
>JAYEPE010000331.1:0-1628 GCA_034723735.1 Campylobacterota bacterium
ATATCACGAATCATTGCTTTGGCTCTTTGAAGTTGTTTTTTCAATAAAGCTTTATGTTTACGTAAATTTTTCAGTAGATCTTCTTCAATGCGAACATCCATTTCAAAGAGAAGTTGGTTTTTAGTAAGCTTTTGTGCATTAGTGACATAAACAGCCTTTAGCATACCTTCTTTGGGCGCGCTGTAGTGTTTAGCATTGCCTGAGATAAGACCTGTACTCTCATATAAAATAATATAGTTATAAAAAAATGTAACTATCACCAAAATAAAAAATAAAATTCCAAAAAATAGATATGAAATAACTCTTTTTAGAAAACTTTTATGTACTGCGTGATGTTCTTTTTCACTCAAGACAATCGGTTCATGAATAGGACTAATAACATCCGTCATAAAAAGATCCCCAGAGAGATTATCCACATGATTATGATTGCCATCTATAGACAAGGTGGCATAATGACGCAGTACACGTTGATTTTTATCACTTAGTTTGAGAATTTCAAATCCATAATCTTCATGATTGATACTTCGAAGAATCACTTCAGCTTTTAATAATATAGAAGAGTCCCCCGTAGGCAAGATAAAAGTGATATCTATTTTTTCATCGATATTTAGATTATCAGAAGGATAATTGACCTTAAGTCCTTGGGTTGACCAATCAAGAACACTATAAGTTGTATTAGCAATAATAACTTGTATAGGAATATTAATGCGATGCGTTTTTCTGTGACAATTGGCTTTATTAGTGATTGATATAGGTGTCATAATAAACTCTTATTCTTTATAAGATATGTAATATCAGTAATATTAGCAATATTAGCAATTTCACTGAGTATTTTAAAAAGTTCTACTCTTTTTAATAAAATATCGAACTTAAGGTCTATAATTTTTTTTGAACTTAATAAAATTTTTTCATCTGAATTAAAATTTAAATTGGGAATGGTGTTATCTTTAATAGCTTTAAACTTTTGAATTCGCGTATCAAGATAGTGAACATCATCTTTATCAATAGTAATATAGCTTTGTAAATCTTCAAAAGCAAGGTATAAACGATCTAGACTTATATCAATACTTTGCTGTAAGCTTGTATGCGCAATGCTAAGTGCTTTTTTCTCTAAACGTGCTAACTCTTGTTTCTCATAAGAGCTAAAATCAAGAGGAAGAGTCGCTTCTACGCCAAGTGTATTGTACCAACCCAACTCATCAACTGTACGTCGATTAGCAAAGAGATTTAAAGAGACATTATCGGTATAACTTTTAGGAATATCCAATATCTCCATCTCTGCCTCTTGTAAATATAGGTCAGGATTATAGTCTTTCGCATACCGCTTAATAGTCTCTATATCTTCTAGCTGAAGATACTCTATTTTTTGCAATATAGAGTATATAAGTGGAGTAAAAACAGCTCTATCATGACGTTCATAGATTTTTGCTGATTGCGTAAATCGATGATGCATTTGATGCAACATATCTACTTCATATATAGTACTTAAAGAGAGTTCACGTTCTTCAATAGCTTTTTTATAAAGCTTGCTAAGCTGTGTATAATAGTGCAAAGTTATCTCAGATGTCAGGGCACTAAAGGTTGTTAGTTGATTCTTAAATTGATTTTTCATGATAGAAGAAATATTT
>JAYEPE010000332.1:0-1625 GCA_034723735.1 Campylobacterota bacterium
AATGGAAACCTAGTAAAAACTGGTTATGACTTGGCAAAATGGATAGTTGATAGTGATTTAGATAACACCTTTAAGTTACCATCTAATTTTAAGTACAAAGTGCATTCTCAAAACCCAGTAGGAAAGAAAAATATCATTGCATTATTGGATGGTTATTTAAAATTTAAAAATACTTCAAAAAGTACTGATGACAGTAAAAGTTTATTATCTCACTATTTAGCCAATATGTCTAATACATATGATTAATGGCGAGGTTAAGCTAACATTTTATATATATTCACAAACGGAGGATTAAATGAAATCAATAAAAAGTGGTGACTACACACTAGAAGAGATAGCAAATATATTAGGTATTACAAGAGAACGAGTAAGACAGATAGAAACTCAAGCACTTAAAAAATTGAAGTCTCCAAAAATAGGGAGAAAATTAAAAGATTATGTATCAGGAAACTAGTAAAGGAGAAAGATATTATGGAACCATTTTTAGTATCTGAAGGAAATGATGGAGTAGAGTTAAAGGTTATATGCATAGGTGTAGGTAGAGGGGGTTGTAATGTTATAGCACATATGCTCAATAAAACACTTGTGGGAATAGATTTAATAGCCATTGGTACAGACACGGAGTCATTAGCCCAAATAGATGACGTTAAGAAAATTCAAATAGGCTCTAAACTTGTTAAGGGGCTTGGAGCTGGAATGAAACCAGATATAGGAACACAAGCATCTATCGAGGATTATGATGAAATCAGAACTGTTCTTGAAGGTGCAGATATAGTTTTTATTTTAGCAGGTCTTGGTGGTGGAACTGGAACAGGTGCAAGTCCAATAGTAGCTCAAATTGCGAAAAAAGTTGGTGCATTAACTATCTCAATCGTAACTACACCTTTTAAGTTTGAAGGTAAAAAAAGGTCTCAACTTGCAAAAATTGGACTTGAAAACATAAAAAAAGAAAGTAATTCTGTTCTAGTAATTCAAAGCGATAAGCTTCTTACTTTAATAGACAAAAGATTAGGTTTGAAAGATGCTTTCAAAGTTTTAGATGGTGTTATTGAAGAAGCCATAAATGGGATGGCTAGTATAGTTTTATCAAGTGAAGAGAATGATATTAATCTTGATTTTGATGATTTAAAAACAGTAATGAGTCATAAAGGTATGGCTGTAATGGGTACTGGTAAATATAATGGTAACAATGCGGCTAATGAGGCAGTAAAACAAGCTATGGAATATGTACTGTTAGAGAATATAGCACTTAATGAGGTAACGGGAGCTTTAATTCATTTTAATGTGCATCCTAATTTTCTTATTATGGAAATATCTGAAGCTATGGATATAATCAATGAAAGTGTGCATGAAGATGCTGAAGTTATCTTTGGAACGACAACTGATAGTTCTCTTAGCGAGGAGTATGTTCAAGTAATTATAATTTTTACTGGTTTTGAGAAAAAATACACTCAAAATAGAGTAATGAATAATATTCATTTCGATGGCTAATTAAATTATATAGAACCAGACACAAAGGTGTCAAACTAAAAATATAAACTACTTCTATAAAATGAAGGAGTTGATTTATGAGACTAAAATATGAAGTTGTTAAAGGGTTATGTAAATTTATGACAGATGCCCGT
>JAYEPE010000333.1:0-1622 GCA_034723735.1 Campylobacterota bacterium
GGCACATATAAAAAAAATATTTTCATATATGCCTATATTGACTCCAGTCACGGTAAATCAAAACTAAGAGCTCTTTAAACTAAATACATCTAAAACACCCCAAGCCATTAATTTTCTTGAGAGTGTTTTATTGGTAATTTGATTCAAGCTTTGTATATTTATTGCATAGTTTCTAAGAGTTGTTTTAACATAAGGAATTTGTTCAGTTCTCGTTCTATCGAAGTCTTCTTGGTAAGCAACATCTTTCACATAATGAAGTGAGTTTTCAATTTTCCAATGACTACGAATGATATGTAAAAGTGATTCTGCATTTTCTATGATATTTGAAATATACCATCTCGTTTCATTGGTGACTTTACCATACTTTGTAATAGTAGCGGTTACTTTTGCAAATCTTTTTACCATTGGCCACTCTTGATTAATTTGATATAAATCATCGTAGGTTTCAATGTGTCTCTCTTCATATCTTCCGTGTGTATTATTGTCATAAGTAGTATGTGCATCTATTGGATTAGATTGAGTGCTATTAAATTCTAGCCACTTTAAGAGTTCTGCTTGATTACCTTTAACCTGTGCAACAAAGCTATGCTGCTTTTTGATAATCTTCTTTAGAGTTTTTTTGAGTATGTAGTGCATCTACGGTAATAACGCAGTTCTCAAGCTTTAATGAATCAAGAAGTGAAAGTAATGCTGGTATCTCATTACTCTTATCATCTACTTGAGTTTGTGCAAGTGTAAGTTTCTCTTCTGTTAAAAATAAAGAAACGATATGTCGAGCTTTCTCATTCCTAATTTTATTTTTTGAGCCTCTCATTGTTTTACCATCTGATGCTACAATTTTAATCATTGATGTTGTAGTATCAACAGTTGAATATGCCCATTCTTCAAATATTGTATCTAGTTTTTTAGTATCAATATTTAAAAATACATTTCGGATTGTATTATCTGCTGGTGCTATAAAAGCGTGTCCCAAAAACTTTTGTAACTCTCTTTTCTTTGCCTTAATCCAAACCTCCATATCCATGTATCCATTTGCTCCACTTAGTATAGCAAGAAGAGACATAAACATAATCTCTCCAACATTAAATTTTAGTTGTTTACATTTTCTGTAGTCTGGTAGTTCTCTAAACTTATCTAATAGTTGTGTCATTTTACTCTCGTCTCATTTTTTTATGAAACTTAAGCAATAAGTATTCCTGGCTTAGTTTTGATTTACCGTGTTCTATAGGTACAAACTATAGGATAAGTAAGTTAATTGACTATACTCCTTATATTGGAGCTGCTATAGGTTATTCTAAACTAACTTGGGATAAAGAACCTATAGATACAACAGAAAATGATTACATATCAGGGTCATACTTTATAGAAATCTCAACCGGAGTTATGTATCAACTTCTAAATGGATTAGATTTAAGACTTAATTATAGTTTACAAATGTTTAATCACAAAACTCTCTTAGAATCATCTACTGTTAAGACTGAACTAAATACTAATGCATCTATGAATTTTAATGTAGGAGTTAGGTTCTCTTATTAGACTTCTCATAAAACTACACTTTTACTCTATCTTCCAATGCTCGTGTAAGAGATAAAATATCAACATTTTCTAAACTTACACCAGTT
>JAYEPE010000334.1:0-1609 GCA_034723735.1 Campylobacterota bacterium
CTCAAGTAATTCAACACATACTATTGGAATATGTTGTTGAAGAGTTTTATCCAGAGTTGGCATTATGATACTCTCTAAAATAAAATCAAAAACTTTACAAGACCTACTTAAAGTATTATCTGGAAATATTGTAGCTCAAGGGATAGGCTTTTTAGCTATTATTATTATTTCAAGAGATTTAGGTCCTGAACAGTATGGTATATTTTCCTTACTTGTAGCTATATTTACAGTATCTATTCAAGTTTCTGATTTTGGAGTATCTACTTCTTATGTAAAATATGTGAGTGAAAATCTGTCAAAAGCAAAAGAGATATTTGTCACGGTTATTTTGAGTAAGGTTGTACTTTCATTGTTGGTTATAAGTGCTCTTTATTGTTCATCTGGATTCATCTCTGATTTTTTCTTTGATACGAGACAATATCAAGGACTAATAGAGATTATTTCTATAGCGATACTTTTTCATTCTTTTTTTGGTGTGATTGTTAGCCACTTTCAAGCGGTGCAAAACTTTAAGGTTTTTGCATATCTTAATATAGCTCATAATTTTTTTAAGTTACTTAGTGTAATCATAGTTGCTTTTGCCTTTTCACAAGAGAAGCACCTAGAGTATTTTATACTTACTTATGCTTTTGTGGTTGTAACTTTGATTTTAGCAATCAGCTTAAAAAACTATAGGCTTTTGAAATATATCAAACAGTTTGATTTTAACTTTTTTATTCAGATTTACAAACTTGGGTTTTGGGTATTTTTATCTTCTTTGGCTGTTATGTTTATTATGAGGCTTGATATTATGATGCTTCAAAAAATGAGTAGTTCACTGGAAGTTGGATATTATAGTGTCGCAATGAATTTGGCTATGATTTTTCCTCTAATTACAGCTTCTTTGGTAACGACATTACTTCCAAAAATGGAAGAATTTCTTCAAAAGAATACGATTGAAGAATATATTAGGAAAGTACTTTCAAAAATTAAATATGTTATTATGCTTTTGCTTATCCTTGAGGTTTTTTCGCCTTTTATAGTTTCACTTCTTTTTGGAAAGGAATATGAAGAAAGTATTTCAGTATTTCAGATACTATTGGTTGCATTTACCTTTGGGATAATTATAAATCCTATATCTGTAGTGATGTATTCTATTAACAAGGCTTATTTGCTTAGTATTATGAATTGGATCCAATTACCATTAAATTACTTTGGAAATTTATTACTTATTTCAGTCTGGCAAGCAGATGGAGCAGCTATAAGTACGACAATATTAAGAATATTAGGCGGCTTATATATTTTAATATATTTATTAAAGGTTAAAAAGTGACAAAAAAAATCAGATTGTTTTTATTAAAACGAAAATTGGGAATAATCAGTAAAAACATTGATATAACAGTAAATTCTACATTTGGTGATTATGAGAATATTATTTGGCATGATAATATATATATAGGACCAATGGCTTATATATGGGCTATTGGTGGTTTGGAAATAGGTGAAAATGTGATAATAGGCCCGAGAGTTACGATTCATACTTCAAATCACAGATATGAAGAGGCGACGATGCTCCCTTATGACGGATTTAGTTATAAAAAGAAAGTTACTATAGAAAAAAATGTTTGGA
>JAYEPE010000335.1:0-8535 GCA_034723735.1 Campylobacterota bacterium
CTAGTTAATAAAATTGCTTCTGAAAAACTATTTAAAAAAGAAGATGCTGCTAATTGGTTTAATGAAGCTATAAGTTTATCGCAAAAAGAGGCTGCTTTAACTTTTATTCAACCTCTCTATAGAGTTAATAGCGATCTTTATTGGCTAGAGCAGTGTCTTTATCTCTCTACCGAGCTAAAAAATGAGACAGAAAAAAAATATTGTGTAAATAAACTAGCAACAATGGATACTACTCGTAGTGAAAAATGGCTAAAAACAGCCTATCAAGTAAGTGTCGCATCGAACAATCTTGCAGAATCACTTGTATTAATATCACAACTTGCAACTATTGATCCAAAATATTTAGAGGAATATGCACGTTTAGAACTTATGGTAGGTAATTATATCATCTCTTCAGAACTTTATATGCAGTGCTTTTATAATACTAAATCGCATCGAAAAAAAGGTAAATTTCTCTTAAAAGCATTACGAAGTTTACAAAATGGCAATCTATTAAATGAAGTTGTTGTTTTAGCTAAGAAGCATGAAAATCTATTTGTGCGCAATACAAAAGTAAGTAGTGAAATTATGAAAATATATCTAGCAGCAGGCAAGCTTGACAGTGCAAAAAACTATGCTGCTAAGGTTTTGAAAGCTAAGGAAAAATAGATGAAGCTTATAATTTTACTCTTCTTGTTGATTGTTTCTTTAAATGCAAAAGACTTAAATACGTGTTATTCTGTACAGCTTTTAAGTTTTCCTGCAAGTCAAGCTAATAGTAGTTCTCTTGATTTACCTGATACATGTCAGATAATTACTATTGGTAATAGTCGTACAGTTAGATGTGGGTGTAAAACAGATTTTAAAGAGAGTCAGAAAGATCTTTTGAAATATAAAACTACATATCCTAAAGCAATGATAACAACGACATATAAATATCGATTTTCTACTGATATTGATAAGGAGACTCAAAAAGAGCCAATAATACCAAGCAAAGAACGACCGTCAAAGCCTATTGTGAAAAAGCCGCTTAAAAAGATAAGTGAAAAACAAACATGTTATTCAATACAATTAAAAAGTGCTAGAAATATTAAAAGAACATCATCTATAAAGACTGTTTTAGATGATGGTACATGTAAAATTTTAAATTTATCGGGTTATGAAGCTTTAAGATGTGGCTGTTATGATCAATATGCAGAGAGTAAAAGTGAACAACTACTCTATTTGGAACAGTTTCCAAAATCAATGATTACGACGACGTATAAATATCGTTTTGAAGATATTGATGACTCAAGTAATATAGAAGTAACTAAAAAGAAGATAAAGAAAAAAAGTAGAAAAAAATATTTGATTGATACTAAACCAAGTTCAAAAGATGATGAACAATTGCGTTTGATGTATCAAGTTTTTACGTATTCATCAGATCTTAATAACTCTTATATTGTGGCAAAAAAAGCTGTAAAAAAATATCCTAAATCACTTTATTGGCATGGGAAAATGGCAGAAACATCAGAATGGCTTGATAAAAGACCCGAAGCTATTAAGCATCGTGTTTATATCTATAATGCCACTCATGATGAAGCACTTGGAGATGAGATATTAACATATGCTCTTAACTCTTATCAGTACGTAGTAGCTGCACCTATTTTAAAAGAAAAAGCTGAAAAAGATCCAAGTAAAAAGAATATAAATGATTTGATTTTTATTTATGATAAAGTAGGGGAGCCTGAAGTTTCCGCAGAAGTTTTAGAAAATCTTTATGATCAAAATACAAGTGACCTCTCCTTGCTTGAAGAAGCTTTACGTATCTATATCAATTTAGGTGAGATTGACTCATCTGCTCGTGTGGTAGAAAAAATTTCTATGCATGATTCAATAGATATAGATTTAGCGCAACTTTTATCATATTATTATTTTACAAAACAAGATATTGAAAAATCGTATGCTGTATTATTAACAGCTGATATTTCTCTTAAAAAAGATGCAAATGTGACAGGTTATTATAATCAAGTGAGTGATTTAGGATGGTATTTAGAAGATTTTAATACCTCAGCATCAGCTTCAAAAATTTTACATGAACGTGATGAGGGACGTCTTGTTGATTATGAACGTATATTGCAATATTTTGATAAAGACCAAGAGTTATTGCAGTCTGCAGCACATCGAGGTTATCAAAGATATCATAAAAAATATATTTTTATGACATACCTCAATATTCTTATTTCAGGTGAAAAATATGATGCGCTAGCGAATGCGTATGAAGAAATTAGATTAAATGGTGAAGCGAAGCAGTTTGAAGGAGAGGCTGTGTATTGGCTAATTAAAGCTGAAATGCATGCGCATTTTAAACAATTTGAAAAAGCAATGTTTGCTTTTCATCAAGCTTTAGAATTAGAACCTGATTCTACATCAATTTTAGCATCATATTTATGGTTTTTAATTGATATCGAAGATCAAAATAACTTAAGAGTTGTTATTTTTGAGATAGAAGAGCAAGATCATATACCGTATGATTTATGGCTTCCTTTGGCTGTTGGACATTTCCAATTACAACGTTCAGATCGTGCTTACAATTATATTACGATGCTCATTAAGGCGGGCAGTACTAATATCGATGTTAAATTTTTATATGCGTATATTATGCAAACGCGAGAAGAGACGGATGCTTTTATGGATATGATGAAAACTATCACTGAAATTATGGAGGCACAAAAATTAAAAAATCCTTCTTTGATGCTTAATCCTGATTTTTTAGAGCGATATCTTAAAGCATATATGTATTTTATGCCATCAGATGATTTTATTGAGCTTTTAGAAGCTTCCAAGCCAATTTTAAAACCACGAAGTTATACTGAAATTTCTATTTTTTGGGCATTACGACATGATGAAAAAGAGCGGGCACGTTTTTTAGCAGGTTTATTGACTTATGTTGAGCCTTGGATGAAATTAAATATGGCAATAGGTTTTGATTCACGAACAAGACAAATGGATATTTTGTATCGTTATTATTCTATTTTACCTATACGTGATCGTGTTGATGCCGCTATCAATACAGGTCAAATATCATTTGCTCAAACCTTAGCATTTGAAGGACAAAGAGAAAATAAGTATGATTATTTACTTTATAAGCAGGGCAAGGATCTTTCTGAAGCGAATGTGCATAAATTCATTATGCAAACAGGATACAATGACCGTGATACTTTAGAGCAGTATTATGCTAAGGCAGAGAATCGTTATTATCTTATGAGGGCGTGGACATTTATTGCAGATGCATATATTGCTGAAAATCATAATAGTGATATCACGCAACTCGCTACTGTACCTTACTATGATCGTTCAATTCAAGCTGGATTATATAAAAAATTCACTCGAGGATATGCTGAAGCTAAAGTTGGTGTACGTTCTGCCATGGCAGATTATTCTAATTACTCTTTGCTTGTTAATTATCAACTTAGCAGTCATTATAACTTAGAAGTAGGCTATGATAAGAGTGCTAGAGCAGAAGAGAGTATGTATCTTCTTTTAGGTGGTAAAAAAGATATGACAAGTGGACGTATTGAATTTCAATATCTCCCTTCATTAGGTTTTGCTCTCAATTTAGAATCCAATCAATATTATTCACAAGATGATTACTATTTGGGTAAAGGCTATAGTGGACGTATAGAATGGACTAAACAGATTCATGCAGGATATCCTGATACTGCTTTTGGTATGTATTATGATTTCGGAGACTATGATGAGGATAGTGGTTACAAAGGTGTTATTGAGCTCTTGCAACCGTATCGTACAAAAGCCTTGCCAGATAATTTTTATAATATAGGAATGAATTTTTTCTATGGTACAATGAATAAAGATACATACACGAGGGCTTGGCGTCCGTATGCAGAATTTATTCCTTATTATAATGGTTTTGCAGATCAATTTAATTTTGCAGTAGGCGCAGGTTATAGTGGTTTAGCCTTTGATAAAGATCATATGAGTTTTGGTTTTAACTATAATCAAGCTGTTAATGGAACGCAAGAATCGCTTTTTGAGCTCTATTTGCGTTACCATATGCTCTATTAGGAAATTGTAATGATGAAAAATGTATTTTTTATAGTAGTGGGACTGTTTTTTTTACTAGGGTGTCAAAGTGGCTACGATGAGAAGCAACTAAATCCACCTAATTATATTGAGATTGTTAGTGATAGTGAGTATCTTGTTGTGGGTGGAACTGTTCAATATAGTGCTATCGGTCATTATGATAATAATGTTACTATAGATTTAAGCGATAAAGTATATTGGAGTCACGATCATGATGATATCCTTTCTGTAGATGAATATGGATTAACGTATGGTCGCAAAAAAGGTTTCGACACCTTATATGTTTCTTGGAATAATATGGTGAATGCTAAGCGAAATATAGAAGTGAAAGCTTTTAATAGATTGGTCTTTAATTATCCTTATGTTGAAAAAGATATCAAAGATATTAATCAAACACATCAAAATGATCTAAGCATTGTTTATGATGATCTAGATTTTGATCGTTATGTGAATCTTGATATGTTTACGTGGACTTCAAGTGATTCAGAAGTAGCAAGTGTTGATGCTGAGGGCTTAATCACAATGCACTCTCTTGGAGATGCTAAAATTACGGCAACAGTTGGAACAGTAAGTCGAAGTATGAAAGTTGTGGTTCAAAATTTATACGTAGATTATATTGAGATTGTTGCAAGAACGACTACTGTGCTCAAAGGATTGCATGAACGATATCGTGCCTTTGCTCATTATTGTGATGGCTCTAAAAAAGAAGTGACAAATGATGTTATGTGGTCAAGTAGTGATAATAATGTCGCTTCCATTGAAGCGGGAGGTTATATTACAACTTATAGTGAAGGCAATGTGACTATTTCAGCAAGCTACGGTACATTCAAGGCAAATGAAAATCTACATGTAAATACTATTGCTCTGAAAAGTCTTTATATCAATAGTCTTGTGACTCAAATATCAAAAGGCTACAGTGAAACATTTTATGTTATGGGCTCTTTTGAAGATGGGCGAACTCAGGAGATGGAGTTTGATTTAGTATGGAGTTCTAGTAATTCAGATATTTTAATTGTAGATGAATTGGGCACTGCTTATGGTAATGAAGTAGGTTATGCTAATGTTGAAGTCGCTATTGGTAATATTAAAACATTTCGTCCTATACAGGTAGTAGATGTTGCATTAGAGAGTATTAAAATCATACCTGAGTATATACATTTACCTGTTCATTATACATTACAATATCAAGCACAAGCCCACTTTAGAGATGGGCGTGTAAGTTACTTTAATTATGATGGTGTTTGGGATATTCTTCAAGATGATATTGCATCTATTGATTATACTGGTCTAGTTACAGCTCATACAGAAGGAAAAGCAGTAGTAGAGTTTATCTATGATAAAAAAATAACAAAAGATGTCATTACGGTGACACCTTAATAGGGTAAACATTTTATTTACATGTAAAGATGATACAACTGTAAAATACAAGGAGACTAATATGAAAAAGTATAATTTTTTAAAATTGAGTATCGCATTGATGTTATTGTATGTATTAACTGGATGTCAAGGTGAAACAGCAGGTGCTGAGCCTAGTACAGTGAAAAATGCTACAGAAATAACATCAATAAGTAGTTCAGGATGTTCAAGTAGTAGTTTACCTGCTGAAGATGAGACAATTTTTACCCCTAGTGCAGATGATTTAATTGATTATGCTCCTTGGTATGATGATATGCAAGATAATGTTATTGTTGTTCGAGTAAGAACTGTTACGCAAGCAGGTGTCTGTGAAATAGGTGATTATAGAGGGTGCACCTTAACGGATGTCAATAATGATACAAACTTTTCTGATGAATATAGACCAGAAATTCGTGTTGATATCAGTGCACCAGGACTCATTGATGAAGGTCTGCAGAGTAATGCAGTATTACGAATTAAGGGAAAATCAACACGAAGTCCAGATCAAAAATCATATAGGATAAAGCTTGATTCAAAAACAAACTTATGGCGTGGTGAAAGGTATTTTCAACTTAATAAACACCCTTATGATGCGACACGACTTCGTAATAAATTAAGTTTTGATTTATTTAGAGGAATAAATAATTTTGCATCACTCAAAACACAATTTGTGCATCTTTTTATTGATAATGTTAACTATGGACTGTTTACGCATATTGAACAAGTAGATGAAAACTATATGCTAAATCGAAATTTTGATGAAGATGATAATATTTTCAAAGCACAAAACTTTACGTTTCATAATGATGAAGATTTAGCTCTTGATGTATATGGCAATCCAGTTAATAAACGAGCATTTGACTTGAAGCTTGAGTCAAAAAATGGAGATAACTATTATAAATTTATCGAAATGCTACAAGCTGTTACTAATGAAGAAAATAATTTTAGAGCAGTATTTGATAAATTTTTTAATCGCAATAATTATTTAACATGGATGGCAATTAATATTTTAACCGATAATATTGATACAGTTAGTCAAAATTACTATCTTTATAATCCCAAAAATAGTGAAAAGTTTTATTTCACACCATGGGATTATGATGATGGCTGGGGAACACAATATCAAAATATAAATATGCAAGATGGTGAGCGTGTACCTGAATCACAAAAAGGAATTGGAAAATGGTGGGAAGTTCCATTGCATCAACAGTTTTTGTCAGACCCCAATAATCGAGAATCACTAGAACGTGCAGTTTTAGAGGTACGAGAAAAATATTTTAATGAAGCAATTGTAAATATAAGGGCAAATCAATTAAAACCTTTAGTAAAACCATACATCTCTTCCAATCCTGATCTAGATGATCTTTATGTTACTGCAGAGTATGATTACTATAAAGTCATTGAATGGGAATCGGAAGTTGCTAAACTGTATGACAATTCTCTTACTGCAGAACAAGAGTTTTTTGAAAGTTTAAAAAAACCTATGCCGTATTGGACAACGGCATATTATGAGGGAGGCACTCTTGTAGTTGACTGGGATAAATCATACTCTTTTACAAATGAAAAAATTACATATTCAATGCTAATAGCAACAGAACCTACATTAGTACCTGACTCAATATTGGTTGATGTTGAAAATTTAAATGAAACTATTTATTTTAAAAGCATAGATTTAGATGAAGGGCGTTATTATATAAAAGTTACTGCTGTTGATGAGAGTGGCAATATACAAGAGTCTTTAGATATCTATTTTGAAAAATCTCTTAGTAGTGATCCAGATGCGCCTGATACAATGTATTCAGGTGTATTTGAATTAATAGTTCAATAAAAAAGCTAAGGAGTGAAATTATGATTATAAAATATATAGCAATAGGTGCTGTGTCTTTAATGTTACTTGGTTGCGGTGGTGGAGGTAGTAGTTCATCAACTACTCCTGAAACACCTGAAAATAGTGTGATTATTAATGAAGTGTTAGCATCAAACAAGACGATAATAGCAGATCCTCAATATGATAAATATAGTGATTGGATTGAGCTATATAATACAAGTGATAGTGATGTAAATTTAGGAGGCTATGGACTGTCTGATAGCGCTAAAGGTGCAAGTTGGTTTTTCCCTCAAGGTACTACTATTCAAGCAAAAAATTATCTTTTAGTTTGGGCAGATGATAAAAATTCAACAACATCACTTCATACTGATTTTAAACTTTCAAAAAGTGGTGATAAAGTTGTATTGTATGCTGTTGATGGAACCCTTTTAGAGAGACTTGATTTTAAAGAGCAATACAGTGATGTCTCTTATGCTCGTGATGATAATGCAAAATATGTTAAAACATTAGTACCAACTCCTAAAAGACGTAATGAAATTTTTGAAGCACTTGAATCAGAAAAGCCTACTGCAAGTTTGAAAAATGGTGTGTATGCAACTGAGCAAGAAGTAATTTTAAGTGCAACTCCGGGAGCAAAAATTTATTATGAATTAGATGGTGATGATGTTACAACACTTTCAGATGTCTATACAACTCCATTGAAAATACATACATATACGGAGTTACGTGCAGCGTCTCTCGAGCTTGAGCAAGGAAAAATGTTAAGCAGTGAGTTATCTAAAACATATGTTATTGCTAAAAATATTCGTATTAATGAGATTTTAGCGGATAATAATAGTAGCAATGTGGATGAAGATGGAGATTATGGTGATTGGATTGAACTTTATAATGACAGTGCTTCTTATGTGCGCTTAGATGGCTATGGTCTCTCTGATAGTAAAAAAGGATTTACTTGGAAATTTCCAGCTAATACAGCAATGCAAGCACGTAGTTATCTTCTTGTTTGGGCGGATGATAAAAATAATTCAACGCACACAGACTTTAAACTGAGTGCTAAAGATGACAAAGTAGTACTCTTTGATGAGCTTGGAGTTGTGATTGATTTAGTTGAGTTTAAAGATCAACATCAAGATTACTCTTATGCAAAAGATGCTAATAAAACTTTTCAAGAGACTTCATTTGTGACCCCTTTAGCTGTTAATGTTATTGCTAAGGTAGATAAAGCTGATTTTTCTCCTGATGGGGGTGTT
>JAYEPE010000336.1:0-1606 GCA_034723735.1 Campylobacterota bacterium
ATTGATTCAAGAGGTAAAAAAAGCGTCTCAATATCAAAAAGAAAAGATAATGTATGTCTATTTACTCCTGATATGATGCATGGATTAGGTGAGAATTACTACCATATTTCTTTTTTTGTATTAAGAAAAACAATATATTTGGGATATTCTCCACAAGTACCTGTTAAGCAAAAAGCTGAAGATATTATTTATTCTGATTTATCTGAATTCTACAAAATCAAGTTTAAAGATTTTGAAGTTAGAGAAGTAACAAATTTTGAAGATATATACAAAAGAAAACTCAGTAAACTTGATGAATATAAATTATTTAAAAAATTCCAACAAGCAAAAAAAGAAAATAAAACTGATGAATTTGCAAAGAAAGAGAACTTGGTAAATGTAAACTTTGAATTGTTATTTAAAAATTACATCCCTGATGATAAGGTTATAGATTCAAAGATGAGTTTACTTAATGCTGATGAAAGATTCGAATTATTGAAACAGTGGCAAGCTATAAGCGATGATGATCATGAAGCACAAGTTGAGTTCATAGAAAAACATAACCTTTGGGGAGCATGTCCAGCCATTTTTGAAAACATAGGTGAAAACCTAGATGATCTTACTGATCTATAGGAGCATATCTCATGAAAAACAAATATACAGATCAACAAATTAAAGAGTTCATGAGTCAAACAACACAAGAGCTAGTTATACAAGACCCAAAGCCTATATTAGATGATATAGGCGTTTGGTACAAAGAGCTTGGTAATAACTCTTACCAGCTTAATGTCAGAGACGAAAACACACCGTCTGCTTACATATCTTTACGTCATGGTAAATGGTCATATAAGGATTTTGGTAGTGGCAATAATGGTAATATCACTAACGTGGTTATGGACTACACCGGCAAAAACTACAAAGAAGCTCTTACTTATTCATTACAGACTCTAGGAGTGCCAAACAGACTCGAAGAGGCACTATCTAGTGTAAAACAAGATTATAGCCTATCTCAAGCAGATAAAGAGAGATTAAAAGCTCAAAGAGAAGCTAATAAGAAGAGGGAACAGAGTGTACCCCTTTCAAAAGTCACTAAAACTTATGAAGTAAGTACAAATCAATTAGCAATAGATTATCTTGCAAGCAGAGGTATATCTAAGATACCGCCAAACTTTAAAATTATAAACGGCGAATATACAAATAAAAACGGTGAAGTTAAAAGAGCTTTCGGAGTTGGTATTCTCACACAAGATGGTACAGGTGCAGATATACACTTCTTAAAAAAAGTTGGAGATCTAAAAACAATGAGTTTTGGAGAAAAAGATATCTCATTCTTTAAAAATCCAAACAGTAAAAAAGTAGCTATATTTGAATCTAAAATGGACTATGCAGCAGCTTATCAGCAGATGCCTTTGGATGATGTAAATGTAATTATTGGAAATAGTTCAGGGAACCACAAAAAAGTAGCAGATCTTCTAAGAAAAGAAAATCTCACAAAAGAGGTTATGTTCTTTAATCAAAATGATCTAGCCGGCTATAAATTCGTCAAAGATGTAGCAAATGATATAAAGGTTGATACTTTTAAATCTATAGCTTTTAACACTATTTCAGAGTATGGAAAAGATATCAA